>JAHEBY010000115.1 GCA_024642025.1 Comamonadaceae bacterium
TGGCCTACACGTGGGTTCAGGTGGCGGTGCCCAACGCGAAGCTGGTGCTGGTGCAGGTTGCCGAGACGTTGGACAAGCGCTCGCTGCTGGCGACGGAAATCACCAAAGGCGTGATGCTGCCGCAATTTGTCATTCTGCCACTGGCGGTGCTCTTGGTGTGGCTGGCGTTGGTGCAGGCGCTCAAACCGCTGACGCGCCTCGAAAGCCTGATCCGCGCCCGCAGGCCTGACGACATGAGCCCACTGGAGTCGCAGGATGTACCGGTCGAAATTTCGCCACTGGTGCTGTCAGTCAACGACCTGTTTTTGCGCCTGAAGGACACCATTGCAACCCAAAAACGCTTTCTGGCGGACGCCGCGCATCAGCTCAAGACGCCTCTGGCTGGCTTGCGTATGCAGGCCGACCTCGCGCAGCGCGACAGCATGGAGGCCAGCGAACTCAAGCAATCGCTGCGTCAGATCGGACGGGCCAGTGTTCGGGCCACGCACACGGTCAACCAGCTGTTGGCGCTGGCCCGGGCTGAAAGCAGCGGCGCTGCGATGAACCGTCAGCCCTGCGACCTCGCAAAACTGACGATGGAAGTCACCCAGGACTGCCTGGCCCGTGCCATGGACAAGCGGCTGGACCTCGGCTACGAGGGCGCGGCGCCCGGCGATCCAGGCGTGCAACTGCAAGGCAACCCCACGCTACTGAAAGAGCTGATTGGCAACCTGATTGACAACGCCATCAACTACACCACCTCCCCCCCCAACTCGCCGGGCCTGATCACCGCCCGCGTATTGGCAGACCCGTTCGGAAAGATCGCGTTGCTGCAGGTGGAAGACGCCGGCCCGGGCATTGCACAGGCAGAGCGGGAACTGGTTTTCCAGCCGTTTTACCGGGCCTTGGGCACCGAGGTGGACGGCACCGGCCTGGGCTTGCCCATCGTGCTTGAAATTGCCGAACAGCACCATGCCACGGTCACGCTGGAAGATGCGCACCCGGGTCAGCAACCGCCCGGAACGCGCTTTGTGGTCCGATTTGAGACAGGCCACGACACCGTTGCGCTCGCCTGACATGGCAAACGCCTAGCCCGGGCTCTGGTCACTTGCAGGCGCGCAGCGGCTTGTCGCCCAATGCAGCCTTGATTTCTTCCTGATGTGTTTTCCACAAATCGTCTGGGACCGTCAGCCGCAATGTCGAGGTCACAGTCGGGGCGCGCTCCTGCACCACACTGGCGGTTCGCACGCCTCGCGCCTGCAAGGCCTCCAGGCGGTTTTCGGCGCCCCCGCGGACCTCGTAAGCGCCGAGCGAAAGTCCAGGCTCCATCGCCGGGTTGACCAGCGGCTCAATCCTCACATTGAGCGCCGCCAGTTCAGCCCGTTTGGCTGCCAGTGCCTGAGAGCTGGCGAATTTGCCTATGTACACGATCCATCGTGCGGGCTGGGTAAGCTCATCAAGCCGCCACGCGCTAGCAGGCAACATTTTGTCAAGGGTTTGCTTCAACACCAGGGCCTGCACCTCATCAAACGGGCCAGCCTGCTGGCACTCCGCTGCACGTGTGGCAGAGGTGACTGGCCCATTGGCTTCAGCTTTGCGGGCTTCGTCTGGCGTCAGGATGACCAGCGCCTCCGGCCGAATTTGCGACGCCAGTCGTTGCGGTTCGGCCACCTGCTCTGGCGCAAAACCATACGGCCTGAGCAATCCGTTGGACCAGGCGTAATAGACGCCGTTGGTCAGCAGGAGGATCAAAACAAACAGGCGCAACATGGTGAATGACTACAGGGTTTGCCGCTGCGCGGGATCGGCCATGGATATGGCCGTGGGTCGAACACTTATTTCAGAACTGTTGATGGCTTTCGCGCCCTGTGAAGTATGCACCAGCAAGGCACCTCTGGCATCCACGCCCTGGGCTACACCTTCACTGCCATCTGTCAACGCCACACCACGCCCAGCCAACGCATCGAGCGCAGCAAACCGTTCCCTGAAAGGCGCAAATCCCGTGTCGGCAAAGGCCAGTACCGCCTTTCCAAGGGGCAGGGCGACCCGCAGCAACGTCGCCGGAGCATCGACGCCCGGGATACATTCACCCAGCCAGGCTGGCGACGTTGACATGCCATGCGCCCCGCGGGGAAGCACGTTAATACCGACGCCTATGATGGCATAGCGGCTATCACCAAAACTGGCGGTCTCGATCAGGACGCCTGCCAGTTTGCGGTCGTTCAGCCAGATGTCGTTGGGCCATTTCAAGCGCAGCGCCGGATGCAGGGCCTCGGCCAGCGCAACACCGACTGCCAGCGACAGCCCCGACCAATCAGTCAGCGAAAGCGAAAGCCCAAGGGAAAACGTCAGCGTGGATATGCCCTCGTCGCTTTCAGCATCGCTATGCCACGCGCGCCCCATTCGGCCACGCCCGGCAGTTTGCCGCTCCGCGACCAGCAATACGGGTTCAAGCTGTCCCGCGCGGGCACGCCGCATGAGCTCGGAGTTGGTCGAATCGACCTGCGGCAGCACCTCAACGGTAAAACCCGCCAGGGTGGGCGCCAGCGATTCCCAGATCGCTTCGGCCGGCCACTTCACAGGTGGCCGGATGCGGGTTGCCTGCGCGGCTGCACCCATGGCTGCCTTCACCGTCCCCGTTTAGGCGCCAGCAAGGTGCCTCGGCAGGATTTGGCGCCACACCAGCAGGGGTATTCGGCCTTGAGTTTCGGGGTGTAGCGCTCGTCGATGATGAGCCCGTAGTCGTAATTCAACTCTTCGCCAGCCTTGATGTTGCGAAGCGCCTTGATGTACACGCGGCCACCTTCTTCGTCGGCCTCACAGTTGGGATTGCACGCGTGGTTGATCCAGCGCGACGAATTGCCGCCATGCTTGGCATCAATCACATGGTCTGCGTCGATATGAAAATAAAAGGTATGGTTGGGATCTTTCGGATCATGCGGATGGCGGCGCAAGGCCTCGGGCCAGCTGATGATCTCGCCCACATATTCAATAATGACTTCCCCTTCGGCCAGGTCCTGCACGGCAAAGACGCCTTTACCATGCACGCCGGAGCGGCGCGTTTGAATGCGACGTGCATCCTTGCTGTTGACTGAAATAGGGGGTTTTTTGGACACGGCTGAAAAATTTGGTAATGTGAACTCGTATGGGCGCGCGGGCGCGCGCCTGCGCGTACGCGAGGAATGGATTGTAGTCAGATGAAAAATGTAGCAACCGATAAAAACGCTGCAGGTAGCAAAACGCTGGTGATCGCAGAAAAACCGTCTGTGGCGCAGGACATCGTGCGGGCACTGACGCCCACGGCAGGCAAGTTCGAGAAACACGACGAATATTTCGAGAGCGACACCTATGTTGTCTCCAGTGCCGTTGGGCATCTGGTGGAAATCCAGGCGCCTGAGGAGTTTGACGTCAAGCGTGGCAAGTGGAGTTTTGCCAACTTGCCGGTCATCCCGCCACACTTTGACCTGAAGCCGGTAGATAAAACCAAGACCCGCCTGAATGCGGTGGTGAAGCTGGCCAAGCGCAAGGACGTGGGTCAGCTGGTGAACGCCTGCGATGCGGGGCGAGAAGGTGAGCTGATCTTCCGCCTGATCGAACAGTATGCCGGTGGCGTCAAGCCCTTGGGAAAGCCCGTCAACCGTCTGTGGCTGCAAAGCATGACGCCGCAGGCTATTCGCGACGGCTTTGAGCATCTGCGCAGCAATGCCCAAATGCAACCGCTGGCCGACGCCGCGCGCTGCCGTTCCGAAGCTGACTGGCTGGTCGGCATCAACGGCACGCGCGCCATGACAGCCTTTAACTCGCGCGATGGCGGATTCTTTTTGACCACCGTGGGCCGGGTGCAGACGCCTACCCTTTCCGTGGTGGTGGAGCGTGAGGAGATGATTCGCAGGTTCGTGAGCCGCGACTACTGGGAAATTCACGCCACGTTTCAGGCTCAGGCGGGCGAGTATCCAGCCAAGTGGTTTGACCCCAAGTGGAAGAAAGACGCCGACGATGCCGAGAAAAAGGCCGACCGCGTCTGGAGCCAGCGCGATGCGCAGCAAATAGCCGACGCCGTGCGTGGCCAGAGCGCCACTGTGACCGAAGAAAGCAAGCCCACGACGCAAGCAAGCCCGCTGTTGTTTGACCTGACCAGTCTGCAGCGTGAGGCGAACGGCAAGTTTGGCTACAGTGCCAAAACCACCTTGCAGATCGCCCAGAGCCTGTACGAGCGCCACAAGGCACTGACCTACCCGCGTACCGATTCGCGCAATCTGCCCGAAGACTATGTGCCCGTTGTGAAGGACACTTTCGCCATGCTGGCCAATAGCGGCATGAAACACCTGGCGCCCTTTGCGGCGCAGGCGGTGAAGGGTGGCTATGTAAAACCCACCAAGCGCGTATTTGACAATACGAAGGTGAGCGACCACTTCGCGATCATCCCAACATTGCAGGCCCCGTCCGGCCTGAGTGAGGCCGAACAAAAGGTTTACGACCTGGTGGTGCGACGCTTCTTGGCTATTTTCTTCCCGAGCGCTGAATACCAGGTCACCACCCGTATCACCACTGCCGTGGGACACTGCTTTAAGACTGAAGGCAAAGTGCTCGTCAAGCCGGGTTGGCTGGCAATTTACGGCAAAGAAGCTGCCGAAGAGGTGGCCGATGCAAAAGAGGGCGACAAGGGCCAGAACCTGGTTCCGGTCGCACCCAACGAAAAGGTCAAAGGCAACCCAGTTGATCCCAAAGGGCTCAAGACCAGGCCGCCCGCGCGCTACTCTGAAGCCACGCTGCTTGGCGCCATGGAGGGCGCCGGCAAAACCGTGGAAGATGACGAGCTGCGCGCCGCCATGCAGGAAAAAGGCCTCGGCACGCCAGCCACACGCTCGTCCATCATCGAGGGCCTGATTGCAGAGAAGTACATGCTGCGTGAGGGCCGTGAGCTGATTCCCACAGCCAAGGCGTTCCAGCTCATGACACTGTTGCGTGGCCTCGGCGTTGAGGAACTGTCAAGGGCGGAACTGACCGGCGAGTGGGAATACAAGCTGGCCCAGATGGAGCACGGCAAGCTCAAGCGCGAAACTTTCATGGCCGAAATTGCCGCCATGACGGAGCGCATGGTCAAGAAGGCCAAGGAATACGACCGCGATACCATCCCCGGTGACTACGCCACGCTGGAGGCGCCTTGCCCAAACTGCGGCGGAGTGGTCAAGGAAAACTATCGCCGTTACACCTGCGTGGGCAAACCCGGCGCAGAAGCCTGCGGCTTCTCGTTCGGCAAAACCCCGGCCGGGCGCACCTTTGAAGTGGCTGAAGTTGAACAATTTTTGCGCGACCGGAAAATTGGGCCGCTGGAGGGATTTCGATCCAAGGCGGGCTGGCCATTCACGGCTGAGATGGTCATCAAGTTTGATGAGGAAACCAAAAATTACAAGCTCGAATTTGATTTCGGTGACGACAAGAAGGATGCCGAGAGCGGCGAGATCATTGATTTTTCAGGCAAGGAGCCGCTGGGTAGTTGTCCCAAGTGTGGCGCTACGGGCGCGTCCGGCGGCAAGGTGTACGAGCATGGGAAAAATTACGTCTGCAACCGGTCGGTGCCCACGCTTGAGCAACCCACGCCAAGTTGCGATTTCAAAAGCGGCCAGATCATATTGCAGCAGCCCATTGAGCGCGAGCAGATGCAAAAACTGCTGGCAACCGGCAAGACCGACTTGCTGGACAAGTTTGTATCCATGCGAACCCGCCGGGCTTTCAAGGCCATGCTGGCCTGGGACCCCGAAGCTGGCAAGGTGAACTTTGAATTCGCCCCGTCGAAGTTTCCACCGCGAAAGACGGTCGCTACTAAAACAGTAGCTGCTAGCACAAATGCCACGGGGGCTAAGGGCACAAAACCCACAAAAAAAATGCCTGCAGCAACAAAAACAGCCAAACCCAAGGCGCCGCGAAAAACCACTGCCGCCACCGGCAAAGTGCCCAGCGCAGCATTGGCGGCGGTGATCGGCGCCGAGCCAATTTCTCGGCCGCAAGTTGTCAAAAAGCTTTGGGATTACGTCAAGGCAAACGGCCTGCAGGACGCCAAGGACAAGCGCAACATCAACGCCGACGCCAAACTGTTAGCTGTATTTGGCAAGCCGCAGGTGACGATGTTTGAGCTGGCGGGAATTGTGGGCAAGCACCTGAGTTGAACGCGGCCAGCGGTTCAGATCACGTGCTCCTTGCGCAGCTCGGCAATGTAGTCCTCGTCGAAGCCAAGCTGAGTCAGAATCTCGTCGGTATGCTCGCCCAGTAGCGGGGACCGGGTAACGACCGTCTCGCTGTCCGACAGCTTGATGGGGTTTCCCACAGTGAGGTATTTGCCGCGCTCGGGATGATCAACTTCAACAATGGTGCCTGAGGCTCGAAGGGCGGGTTCTTCGGCGATTTCCTTCATGGACAGAATGGGGCCGCACGGGATGTCGTACTGGTTCAGGATATCCATCGCCTCGAATTTGGTCTTGGTCATGGTCCATTGTTCGATGCGCGCAAATATCGGCTTGAGATGAAGCAGGCGCGCGGCGGGGGTGGCAAAGGCTTCGTCGTCAATCCAGCCCATCTCCCCAATGACCTTGCAGACCGCTGGCCATACGGCGCCCTGCGTAATGAAGTAAATGTAGGCGTTCGGATCGGTCTCCCAGCCTTTGCATTTAAGGATAGCGCCCGGCTGGCCGCCCCCTGAGGCGTTACCGGCGCGCGGTACGGCGTCGCCAAACTTGCCGTCCGGATATTGTGGATACTCGTGCAGCGTATGGGTTCGCTCCAGCCGCTGCTGGTCGCGCAATTTCACCCTGCACAGGTTCAGCACAGCGTCCTGCATGGGTGCCAGCACCTGCTGGCCGCGTCCGGAGCTGTTGCGTTGGTACAGGGCGGCCAAAATGCCCAGCGCCAGATGAAGCCCGGTCCCGCTGTCACCAATCTGCGCGCCCGTGACCATCGGCGGGCCATCGCCAAAACCGGTGGTGGAAGCCGAACCGCCCGCGCACTGCGCGACATTTTCATAAACCTTGCAATCTTCATAGGGGCCGGGACCAAAGCCCTTGATGGACGCCACGATCATGCGCGGATTAATCTGCTGGATATGCTCCCAGGTGATACCCATACGGTCGAGCGCACCGGGCGCAAAATTCTCCACCATGACATCGCATTCCTTGATCAGCCGGTCCAGAACCGCCTTGCCTTTGGCGGTCTTGGTGTCAAGCGTGAGCGACCGCTTGTTGTGGTTGAGCATGGTGAAGTACAGGCTGTCCACGCCCGCAATATCGCGCAGCTGGCCCCGCGTGGCATCGCCTTCTCCGGCACGCTCAACCTTGATCACGTCGGCGCCAAACCACGCCAGCAACTGGGTGCAGGTAGGGCCGGATTGAACGTGCGTGAAGTCCAGCACGCGAACACCCTTCAAAGCTTTGCTCATGCGAAATCCTGTAGTCGATCCATGGATTGTGTCGTCAATATCCCAAGCCAGTGTTTTCAGTGAGTCGATTCAATTGAATGGACACATGTTTTTGCGGCACTCGCGTTCAAGCCGTCTAGCGTTCCTGCATTTCAAGCGCGGGTCAAAACTTGGTGCGTGAAATGAAAACGGCGCCCATGCGGGCGCCGTAACCGATGCAACCACCAAGCTGACGCTGCAGCAAGTGAAGTTGCCTGCGGCCCTGAATTAAACCGCCTTGGCCTCGTGCATGGCGGCAATCTGGCTCTTCGAATAGCCCAGCTCGCCGAGCACTTCGTCAGTATGCTCACCCAGCAGCGGCGAGGCGGTAACCACGGGCTTGAGATCCGAGAATTTGATAGGGCTGCCCACGGTGAAATAGCTGCCACGCACCTTGTGCGGCACTTCCACGATCGAGCCGCTGGCGCGCAGCGACTTGTCGTGCAGCAGTTCCTTCATCGACAGCACCGGCGCACAAGGAATGTCGAACTTGCGGAAGATGTCGACCGCCTCGTACTTGGTCTTGTCCTTGATGAAGTCCTCGATGAAGCCGAAGATTTCCATGATGTGCGGCTGA
>JAHEBY010000116.1 GCA_024642025.1 Comamonadaceae bacterium
TTTGTCAAGCACATCAGGTTGGTCAAGCAAATTTTGCGCGGTATCCGAGCGCACAACCGTGCCACGATCCAGCACAGCAGCGGTATCGGAAATAGCCAAAATAGCTTGTGGATGCTGCTCCACGATGATGGCCGACAAGCCTTCTTCGCGGGTGATGCGGCGAATCGCCCGCAAGAGCTCCTGCACAATAATTGGTGCCAAACCCTCAAGCGGCTCGTCGAGCAAAAGAAGCGTGGGGTTCAGTACCAGCGCGCGCCCGACCGCCAGCATCTGCTGTTCGCCGCCAGATAGCTGGGTCCCCAAATTGGTCTTGCGTTCAGCGAGGCGGGGAAACATGTCATACACGCGCGCCGGCGTCCAGGCCGGTGCGCTGCGGCCTGCCCGGCCCGGCCGCTCAACGGCAGTGAGGTTTTCATTCACCGTCAGGGATTTGAAGATGTTGCGCTCTTGCGGCACCCAGCCAATGCCCGCTGCCGCTCGCTCGTGCGGCGCAAGTTTGTGCAAAGCCACGCCGCCCAGGCTGATGCTGCCCGCGTGCTGGCGTGTGGCGCCGGCCAGGGTGTTGATGAGCGTGGTCTTGCCAGTGCCGTTGCGGCCCAGCAGCGCCAGCGTCTGCCCCTCGGCGAGTGACAGCGAGATGCCTGTCAACACCACGGCTTCTCCGTAGCCTGCGCTCAACCCGTCGACGCTGAGCAGCGTGTTAGCCATGAGCAACGACCTCGTCATGGCCGAGGTAGACGGCCTTGACCCGAGGGTCGCTGGCAATCTGGTCGGGGGTGCCTTCTGTCAGGACCGCCCCATTGACCAGCACCGTCATGTAGTTGGCAAAGCTGAAGACAAGGTCCATGTCGTGCTCGATCAGCAGCACCGATACGTCGGCGGGCAATGCAGCCACGGTTTGTAACAATTCCTCGCGCTCACCTGCCGGTACGCCGGCGACGGGTTCGTCAAGTAGCAGCACGCGGGGCTCGCACGCCAGAGCGATGGCAATCTCAAGCAAACGGCGCTTGCCATATGGCAGCATGTTGGTGGGCTGGTTCATCACCTCGGCCAGGTGAAATTGCTTCAACAATACGTCGCAACGTTGCATCACCTCAGGCGTTGATCCCAGGCGCTTCCACCATTGGCCACCCAGGCCGTGATGCTGCGATACGGCCAGTGCCAGGGTTTCGATTGGCGTCATCGTATCGAAAAGCTGGTTGATCTGAAACGTGCGCACCATGCCGCGGCGCACGCGCTGGTGAGGGGCGAGACGAGTGATGTCAGCGCCCTCCAGGGTGATGCTGCCCTCAGTGGGCTCCAGCACGCCGGTCAGAAGATTGATCAGGGTAGTTTTGCCTGCGCCATTCGGCCCAATCAACGCATGCCGGGCCCCGCGGCGAAGATTCAGCGTGACGTTGTCGGTGGCCGTGATGCCGCCAAAGCGCTTGACCAGTCCATTGGCGCTCAGCACCACCTCGCCCGCTTGCCCGTGAGCAGTCTCACTCATGTTGAGCCCGCCTTCCTGGAAAACCATGTCCAGGGCCGCAACAGGCGGTCGCGCCCCACCATCACTAGGACGACGAGAAACAAGCCAATCCAGAAGGTCCAGTACTGCGGCGTAATCGCTGATATGAAGTCCTGCATCAGCTTGAAAACCACTGCGCCGGCGACACCACCATAGAGCCAGCCCGTACCCCCAATCACGAGGATCAACATCACATCCGCAGAACGATCGAACGCAAACACATCGAGCGAGGCAAAGCCGGTGGTTTGCGCCAGCAAGGCGCCCGCAGCACCCGCCATACCCGCTGCAATGGTGTAAATCACCGCCAGACGCTGGGTGACCGGAATACCGATGGCCATGGCGCGCAAGCGGTTGTCCCGAATGGCCTTGAGCGTGGCACCAAAAGGTGAGTTAACGATGCGCCGAGACAGCACAAACAACACGAGCAGGACAGATATTGAATACCAGGCGGCAGTCCGCCCATAAAGGTCGAACTCAAACTTGCCCAAAATAGGGCCCATCACCACGCCTTGCAAACCGTCAGCGCCGCCTGTTAACCAGGAGAGCTTGTTGGCCAATTCCATGAGGATCAGGCCGACGCCAAGTGTGACCATCAGGCGCGTCAGGTCCGTGCCGCGGATGATGGTCATGCTGCAAAGGGCTCCCAACACTGTTGCCGTGACGACCGCGGCTGCAAGCCCTACCAAAGGATCGGGCATCACCAGCTTGGCAAACAGCCCGGCCGTGTAGGCACCCATGCCAAAAAAAGCGGCGTGACCCAGAGACACCACACCGGTGAAGCCCAGAATCAGGTCCAGCGATACCGCAAACAACGCCACAATCGCAATTTCGTTGATGATGAGTGCGTGGCTCGGCAGCAAAAGGGGCGCCACCAGAGCAAATGCCCAAAGTACCCACTCGATGGGCTTCCAGCGGCGGTTCAGAGAAAGCGGATTGGACGGCGTCGTCACGACTTTCCGCCTTGGCGAACAAACAATCCCTGTGGCCGCCAGATCAGAATGGCGATCATGATGCAATACACAATGAATGCGCCCAATTTGGGTATGTAATACTTGCCCGCCACATCTGCCACGCCCAGCAGCAACGCTGCCAGGAGTGGGCCCGTGATGCTGGACGTGCCGCCAACCGCGACAACGATTAAAAAGTAAATCATGAACTTGAGCGGAAATGTTGGGTCCAGACCCAGCACCTCAGCGCCCAGAGCCCCGCCCAGTCCAGCCAGGCCCGAGCCGACGGCAAACGTGGACAGAAACACAATGTTTACGTTGATGCCCAAGCCCGCCGCCACGCGCTGATCATCCACCGAGGCGCGCAGGCGGCTACCAAACCGGGTCTTGGCCAGGATATATTGCAGCCCCACTGTCAAAGCCGCACACACAGCAATGATGAACAGGCGATAGTGGCCCATGCCGAGCATCCAGGCGCCCTCACCGATCTCAGTGCGGCCTTTAAGCCACTCCGGCAATTGGACGATTTGCTGAGAAGATCCGATGAAATAGTCTGCGCTGGCGACAGCCATGAAGGTCAGGCCAATCGAGAACAACACCTGGTCAAGATGTGGTTTGCGGTAAAGCGGCCGGTACAACGTGCGCTCCAATACGGCACCAAGCAGCGCTGCGCCTAAAAACGCCAACGGCAGGCAAACCAGGAAAGGCACATCTGCGCGTTGCATCAACAGCACCGTGATGTAGCCCCCCACCATGGCGAACGCGCCATGGGCGAGGTTGATGAAATTCATCAATCCCATCGTCACAGCCAATCCCACGGCCAGAATGAAGAGCAGCATCCCGTAGGCGATGCCATCAAAAAGAATGGTCAGCATAGACGAGTTCTGCGCTCCGCCCTGATGCGCGGACGCAAGAAGCTTATTTGGCCTTGCCCGGGTCCTTGACGTCCTTGATCACATCAAACTCGACGTTGTGCAATTCGCCATCTTTTCGCTCGACCTTGCGAAGGTAGATGTTTTGCACCACATCGCGCGTTTGTGCATCAATGTACATGGGGCCACGCGGGCTTTCAAAAATCTGCCCCTTCATGGCCGCCAACAACGCGTCACCACCGCCTGCACCTTTGGTCTTTTTCAACGCTTCGTAGATGACGCGCATGCCGTCATAGCCACCCACCGCCATAAAGTTGGGACGCATGCCCTTGTTAGCCTTGCTGAAAGCCTCGACAAACTTCTTGTTCACGGGCGACGGATGGGCTGCAGAATAATGGTGCGACGTCACCACGCCCAGGGCACCGTCACCCATGTCATTGAGCTGATCATCGTCGGTGACGTCGCCCGTCCCGATGAGTTTGATCCCGGCCTTGTCCATTCCGCGCTCGAGAAACTGCTTCATGACCGCTGCGCCAGCACCTGACGGCACAAACACAAACAGGGCATCAGGCTTCAGGTCACGCACTTTTTGAAGAAATGGCGCAAAGTCGGGATTGCGCAGGGGTACGCGCAATGCTTCGGTGACCTGTCCGCCGTTAAGAATGAGCCGTTCCCTGAAGTATTTTTCTGCATCGATACCAGGTCCGTAGTCACTGACCAGCGTCACGACTTTCTTGATTCCATTTTTGACGGTCCAGTCTCCAAGCGCTACCGCAGCTTGCGGCAGCGTGAAACTTGTGCGAACGATATAAGGCGACGCCTCGGTAATGCTGGACGTGGCGGCAGCCATGACGACCATGGGCGTCTTTGACTGCGTTGCCAGCGGCGCCGTAGCAAACGCAGACGGCGTGATACCAAAACCGGCAATCACATTGACCTTGTCGTTGACGATCAATTCCTGCGCCAGGCGCTTGGTCACGTCAGGCACGCTGGTGTCGTCCTTCAGGATCAGCTCAACCTTTTTCCCTGCAATGGTGTCACCGTTTTGGGCCATGTACAGCCGGGCAGCAGCTTCAATTTGCCGTCCGGTTGAGGCCTGCTGACCCGTCATGGGCAAAATCAGGCCAATTTTGAAGGTGTTGCTTTGGGCGATGGAGCCCAGCGACGACAAGGCTGCCACGGCCACAACTGCCGCCTTGAGTACATTGCGTTTTTTCATAAGGTGTCTCCTGTTATCGTTAACCTGCGCATGGTGCAGATCCCATAGTGTATTTGCAAGAGCGAAATACATCTGCCTGCTATTACAGAATTAGCTAACTCGTCGCAGGTTATTACTAAATTAAATTTACTTTCCCGACTTGCCTGGGTCCTTGACACCCTTGATCACGTCAAACTCCGTGTTGTAGAGTTGACCATTGATTCGCTCCACCCGACGGATATAAACATCCTGAACGATGTCGCGGGTCTGTGCGTCGATATAGATAGGCCCGCGCGGACTTTCAAAGATCTGCCCCTTCATGGCTGACACCAGAGCTTCACCACTGCCCTGCCCTTTGGTCGCCTTGACAGCCTCGTAAATGACGCGCATGCCATCGTAGGCTGCCACACCAAAGAAGTTGGGGCGGATACCTTTGCTTTGCTTCATGTACGCCTCAACAAACTTCTTGTTGGCCGGCGAGTTGTGAGATGCGGAATACGGATGCGAAGTAACCAGGCCCAGTGCCACGTCACCCATGTCATTCAGGATTTCGTCGTCGGCCACGCTGCCTTCGCCAATCAGCTTGATGCCTGCCTTGTCCAGACCCCGCTCTGAAAATTGCTTGAGCAGTGCAGTTCCGGCACCGGCCGGCACGAACACAAAAAGTGCATCAGGCTTCAGGTCACGTACTTTTTGCAAAAATGGCGCGTAGTCCGGGTTGCGCAGCGGCACACGAATTTCGGCCAGAAGCTGCCCGCCATTCAACAGAAAACGCTCACGGAACGTTTTCTCGGCGTCGATACCCGGACCGTAATCCGTGACCAGGCTCACAACTTTCTTGATGCCGTTTTTGGGCGCCCATTCAGCCACGCCAAGCGTCACTTGCGGAAGCGTCATGCTGGTACGAATGATGTATGGGGAAGCCTCAGTAATGATTGATGTTGCAGCGGCCATGATCACCATGGGTGTCTTGGCTTGGGTGGCAACGGGGGCTGTCGCGAGCGCGAGCGGCGTCAGGCCAAAACCGGCCAGCACATCGACCTTGTCGTTGATCACCAGTTCTTGTGCCAGCCGTTTCGTGATGTCGGGCACGCCGGTGTCGTCCTTGAGCACGATTTCAACTTGCCGCCCGGCCACCTTGTCGCCGAACTGCGCCATATAAAGCCGCACACCGTTCTCGATCTGGCGCCCGGTGGATGCAAATGGGCCAGTCATGGGCAATATCAGGCCAACTTTGAATGCCTTGCCCTGTGCCGCGGCCATACCGGCATGCCACGCCAGCGCCGTCGCAGTAGTGGCCTTTAAAAAGCTCCGTTTTCCTGAATCCATGTCTGTCTCCGTTTTGTTAAAAATCCGTTTGTTGATACCGCCATAAAGCGGTGTCAAGTCTGATCCGGCCGCCACGAAGAATCGAGCGTCACGCCGCCTACTGCCCGAGATACGCAAGGGCAAATCCGGTTGCAGGCTGCTTTCTCATGGGAGCCAAGAAATACATCCCGGTGGTCCAACTCACCTTCAACCGCCAAAACATCCATAGTACACAAGCCACACTCGCCGCGCCGACAGTCTGAGATCGTCGGCACTCCGGCTCCCTCCAGCGCTTCAAGCAGGGTGATGTCCGATGGGACCATGATGTCCACGCCGTGGCGTGGTACCTGCAATCGAAATGCCTTGGTGGGCAGACGTCCACTGCTGCCAAAGGTTTCAAATCGCAGGTCGGAAATTGGCCGGCCAGCATCACTCCAGGCCAATTTGAGCGCCTCCAGCATGGGCACTGGGCCGCAGCAATACAGCTGTCCTCCGGCTGGCAGCGCAGCAATTTCACCTGCAAAATCGATGGGCGCGGGACCATCGTGGAGCTGAAGCACATCGCCCGGCAAGGATTGCAGTGCCGCCCGAAGCTCAGTTGAAAACACCAGCTCCGAGCGCTCGCGGGCACCATATAAAACACGAAGGTAAGCACCGGTCGCTCGCGCATGGGAGGCAAGCTTTTGAACCATGCCCACCAGCGGCGTAATGCCTATGCCACCAGCCACCACCAGGTAGCCGGGAGCCGTCAGGTCCAGCGGAAAATGGTTTTGCGGCTCGCTGACCATCAGGCGGTCGCCAGCCGCCAGCTGCCACATGGCAAGCGAGCCACCACGTCCATCTTCCAGGCGCTTGACGGCAATTCGCCATACCGATGGATCGGGCAGACCCACAAGCGAGTAAGACCGCGTCTGCATGTGGGTGCCGCGCACCATCACTTGCACCTGCAGGTGAGCCCCTTCAGGATAAGCTGGCACGCCATCCGCCAGAGGCGCGATGTCAAACTGTCGCACACTGGGGCTGAGGTCGCGGGTGGCGACCACTGTCGCCTGTAACCAGTTTTGGGAAATTTTCATGAACGGACTGGTGAATACACTTGATGGTGGGCCAACAATTCAACGGCGCCGAATCAACTGGACGCCCGGCAAATTGCCTGCGTTGGCCCCGCTCACTGCATCACGAAGGTTGGTTTGAGCAATGCGTGAATGCTCCCGCATGACGCCCTCTGCACGTGAACCTTCGCGTTGTTCGACCGCTTGCAACACCTGCCAGTGCTGGGCCTGCGCAACCACGAACATATCCCTCACCTGTGGCGAGTTGGACTGGGACACGACAAAGCTCGAAGGCGAGGCAAAGGGCAGGCTCATGATGCGATCCAGCTCCTTGGCAATTACCTCGCTGCCCGACATTTCGACCATTAATTGGTGAAATCGCTCGTTGAGTGAAACGTAGCGGGAGAAATCTTCATCCGATAGCGTGACCGCTTCAAGAATTTCATCGATACCTTGCAGGCTTTCACGCGCCTCACGCAGTGGCACTGACGGCGCGCCGCGCTCGGCAGCCAACCGTGCGCAAAGGCCTTCAAGCGTTCCACGCAGCTCGATGGCGTCTGAAATATCGCGTTCACTGAAAGTTCGCACCGCGTAGCCACCGTTGGGTAGCGCCTCCAGCAGACCCTCCTGCTCCAGGCGCATCAACGCCGCGCGAATGGGTGTGCGGGACACACCAATCTTCTCCACAATGGCGAGCTCCGCTATGCGTGCGCCACCAGCCAGCTCGCCCGACCAGATCATTTCACGCAGTCGCAGCAAAGCTTTCGTAGAGGCGCTTCCTGCGGCGCTTTCAATGCCATTTAGGCCTCCAGCCCCCGACGCATAATCCCCGTTAGCTATTATTTTCATAGTGAATGCGAATGTCTCAACTCACCCTGCCTGACGGATGGGGATAATCTGAGAGGTCTGCTTTTCTTTGGCCAACAAGCCATCAATCAACCGCCGCGCCCACATCGCGCCCGCGTCGATGTTGAGGTTGTAGAACTGGTGATCGGGGTGCTCATCCATCGCTTTTTGCTGCGCTTCGAGGATCAGCTCGTCTTCTCTGAAGATGGTGGCGACACCTTCTCGCAGCTGA
>JAHEBY010000117.1 GCA_024642025.1 Comamonadaceae bacterium
TTGCCGTCGAAGCTCGCACCCATTGGCCACGGTTTGCCGTGCTCTAGCGCAATGGCGGCGTCAGGCGTCATTTTTCCATTCGAGCATCACCGTCGCGAGGGGCGGGACATCCAGCAACAGCGAGAAAGGCTTGCCATGCGCAGCTACCGGTTGCGCCGTAGCGGTGCCTAACGGAGTGCCCACATTGCTGCCACCATAGTGTCGCGAGTCGGTATTGAGCCGCTCTCGATAGTGGCCTGCCTGCGGGACTCCAAAGCGCAGTCCACGCTGAACCACTGGCGTAAAGTTGCAGAGCACGACCATTAGCGCATTTCCATCCTTCCCCCTGCGAATGAAACTGAGCAATGATCGGTCGGCGTCAGTATGGTCTATCCATTCAAAACCTGTGGATTCCACGTCGAGGCTGTGCAGAGTGGGGGTGCCGCTGTAGAGGTGATTGAGATCCCTGGTCAAGCGTTGAATTCCGCGATGATGTTCAGCATCTTGGCCGGCTTCCAGCAGGTGCCAATCGAGGCTTTGATCGTGGTTCCACTCCCGGTCTTGTCCGAACTCGCAGCCCATGAACAGAAGTTTCTTGCCTGGGTGCGCATACATAAAGCCCAGGTAGGCGCGAAGGTTGGCAAACTGCTGCCAGCGATCACCCGGCATTTTGTTGAGCAGCGACTTTTTCCCATGCACAACTTCGTCGTGCGAAATGGGAAGCACAAAATTTTCATCAAAGGCATAAACCAGGCCAAAGGTCATTTCGCCGTGGTGATGTTTGCGATGTACGGAATCTCTGGCCATGTAGGACAGCGTGTCGTGCATCCAGCCCATGTTCCACTTGTAGTGAAACCCCAAGCCTCCTGCGTAGGTGGGCCTTGAAACGCCTGGAAACGCGGTGGATTCCTCCGCCAGCGTAACGGCTTCGGGTCGCTGGCCACCAATGATTTCGTTCATTCGCTTGAAAAAGGCGATGGCTTCAAGGTTCTCGCGTCCACCTTGGGCATTGGGGAGCCATTCGCCCGCCTTGCGACTGTAGTCACGATAGAGCATCGAGGCGACCGCGTCCACCCTCAATCCGTCTACACCAAAGCGTTCTAACCAGTAGAGCGCATTGCCCACCAGAAAGTTGCATACCTCCGTTCGCCCCAGGTTGTAGATGAGCGTATTCCAGTCGTTGTGGAAACCTTCGCGTGGATCAGCGTACTCGTACAGATGCGTGCCGTCGAAATTCGCGAGGCCATGCTCGTCGGTAGGGAAGTGCGCGGGCACCCAGTCCAGTATCAAGCCCACCTGTTCGGCATGACAGCGGGCGACAAATCGTGCGAAGCCAGCGGCGTCGCCAAATCGGGAGGTGGGCGCATATAACCCGATGGGCTGGTAGCCCCATGAACCATCAAAGGGATGCTCACTCACAGGCAGCAATTCCAGATGAGTGAAAGCCATGTCTTTCACGTAAGGCACCAGCGTATCTGCCAACTCATCCCAATTGAGCCAACGGCCCGGGCCCGACGCGTTGCCATTGCCGTTCTCATCTGAAATTCGACGCCAGGAGCCCAGATGAACTTCGTAAATGCTCAGCGGCGCATTCAGGGCGTTTGCCTTTTGGCGTGCCGGTGAAGTTGCTAAAACTGGCGTCGCATTTGCTACCACGCTCGCAGTCGCAGGTCTGAGCTCGGATTGCCGGGCGTAGGGGTCCGAGCGCGCGGGCAAGACCCGACCTTCGCGCGACCTTATCTCAAACTTGTAAAGCGCACCGGCCTCAACTTGTGGCAAGAAGATTTCCCACACTCCGCATTCACGTCGCAGGCGCATGGGGTGACGGCGGCCGTCCCAGAAATTGAAATTCCCGACCACGCTAACCCGGGATGCGTTTGGCGCCCATACTGAAAAACGCGTGCCTTTGACGCCATGAAACTCAATGGGTATCGCCCCCAACACCTCATAAGGTCGCAAATGCGTACCTTCCGCGAGCAGCCAGACATCCAATTCGGTAAGGACTGGCGGAAACCGATAGGGATCTTCGAGAATCTCTTCAGTCCCTTCAGCCCACCGCACATGCAGACGGTAGTTCAGGTTCTGCCGCGCAGTTAACATCTGCTCAAAAAAACCGGCATCATTTCGTTTGGCCAGAGTCGCAAGCACGCGGCCTGAATGCCTATCGATCACCAGTACCTGCTGCGCGCCCGGCATAAAGGCACGAATGGAAACCCGCGAGTCAGGTGCCTGGTGAAGGCCCAATACAGAAAACGGATCGTGGTGAGTCGCCCCGCAGATTTGATCGACGTCTTGTTGGTCCAGCAGGGCGTCAGGGCTATTCATTTAAGTTTGACTTGAAAGCTTAACGGGCAGTCGGCTCAACGTGCCAAATCTGGCTGGCGTATTCGCCAATCGTCCGATCAGACGAGAACACACCCATGCCCGCTACATTGGCGATCGCCTTTTTGCACCAATCCCCGGGCCGCCGATACAAATCGTCCACCCTGGATTGCGCGGAAAGGTAGGAGTCGTAGTCGGCCAAAAGCAGGTAATGATCTCCTCCTGAAAGCAGTGAGTCAATCAGGGGACGGTAGCGTTGCGGCTCTTCCGGTGAGAATTTGCCATTCGCAATGGCGTCCAGGACCGCTTTCAGCGCAGGACTCTTTTCATAGTACTGCGTCGGTTGATACCCGTTTTTTCGAACCTCCAGTACTTCCGGAGTCTTGAGTCCAAATATGAAAATATTCTCGTCGCCGACGTTTTGCCGGATTTCTATGTTGGCACCGTCGTCGGTGCCAATTGTCAACGCGCCATTCAGCGCCAGCTTCATATTCCCTGTGCCGGACGCTTCCGTACCTGCCGTGGAAATCTGCTCAGACAGGTCTGCGCCAGGCATGATGATTTCCGCCACTGAGACGCCATAGTTTGGAATAAAGACCACTTTGACCCTGCCGCCCACTGCGACGTCGTTGTTGACAACGGACCCAACGTCATGAATCAACCGGATGATGGATTTGGCTGTATGGTAGCTTGATGCCGCTTTACCCGAAAAGATGAATGTACGCGGGACCCAGGGTAGCTCCGGATTTGCAAGTATCGCCTGGTAGCGGGTAACGATGTGCAAGACATTCAGCAGTTGGCGCTTGTATTCGTGAATGCGCTTGACCTGAACGTCAAAGAGGCTGTCGGCGGAAACTTGAATACCAGTCGCCTTATGTATATAGGCGGCCAAGCGCGCCTTGTTTTCACGCTTTACAACCGTGAATGCCTGTGAAAACGCGCTGTCGTCCTGCAATTCGGCCAGGCGACGCAGCTGATTCAGGTCAAAACGCCAGGACGTGCCAAGGTGTTGATCCAACAGCCTGGCCAGGCCCGGATTGGCTTGAGATAACCAGCGGCGTGGTGTAACCCCGTTCGTCATGTTCGTGAACCGTTGTGGCCACATACTTGCGAAGTCCGCAAAGATTGTTTGAACCAGCAGGTTTGAATGCAACGCGGAAACCCCGTTGACTTTATGGCTGCCAACAACACTCAGATGTGCCATTCGCACCCGTCGCTCACCGCTTTCGTCGATCAACGACAACCGGGCAATAAAGTCGACGTCTCCGGGACGGATTCGGGCTGCCTCCTCCAGGAGCTCCTTGTTGATGCGAAAAATGATTTCCAGATGACGCGGCAATACGTGCTGTATCAACGATACCGGCCAAGTCTCCAGCGCCTCTGGCATGAGCGTGTGGTTGGTGTATGAGAACGTCTTGCGACAAAGGGCCCAGGCTGCGTCCCAAGGCATCTCGCGCTCATCACAGAGTACGCGCATTAGCTCAGCCACACCTATGGCAGGATGGGTGTCATTCAGATGAATGGCTACCTTGTCCGCCAGATTATCCAGTGACGGATGCTCGCTCAAATGCCGACTCACGAGGTCTTGAATCGAAGCTGCCACGAAGAAGTATTCCTGCTTGAGCCTCAATTCCCGACCGGCGGGCGTGCTGTCGTTTGGATAAAGTACCCAGGAAATGTTTTCGTACTCGTTCTTTGCGCTGGCAGCTCGTGCGTAATCACCCGTATTGAAAGCGCCCAAGTCGATATGCGCTGGAGCCACGGCTTTCCAGAGACGCAGCGTACTGACGCGTTCCGTTCCGTGACCCGGAATGACCATGTCGTAGGCTTTGGCTTCCACTTCGCCGCCATGGCGCCAAACCGCTTTGCCGGCAAGGTGCTCAACCCAACCACCAAAGCGAACGGGGTACATGACGTCCGCCCTCGGGAATTCCCAAGGGGTCCCATCCTGCAACCAGGAATCTGGATACTCTGTCTGACATCCATTCTGAATATCCTGTGCGAACATGCCATATTCGTACCGAATGCCATAGCCGAAGGAAGGTAAGCCTAAAGTGGCCATGGAATCCA
This sequence comes from Comamonadaceae bacterium, assembly GCA_024642025.1. Taxonomy (GTDB): domain Bacteria; phylum Pseudomonadota; class Gammaproteobacteria; order Burkholderiales; family Burkholderiaceae_C; genus Egaibacter. The sequence continues at coordinate 4,372 of JAHEBY010000117.1, forward strand.
AAAAACAGGCCGCGAGCCGGCCAAGGCCGCCGTTTCCCAACGCTGCATCCGGTTCGCGCTGGGCCGCATCTTCGAGTGTTTGCGCATGCTGCATGAGGCCCTGCGCAGCCGCTGAGGTCAGGTTGAGGGCCGCCAGCGCGTTCGACAGGGTGCGACCCATCAAAAATTCCATCGAAAGATAGACCACCCGTCGCGTCTTTGCATCGTGGTCTTGAGCTTGAGTCTGAACCCATTGCTTGGACAATTGCTGTCGGGCTACATGAGATACGGCCAGCATTAAATCGGTGGTAGAGGCGTCAGCGGATGCAACGCCAACCGTACTGAGCAGGTGCTCCTCAATCTGGGCTGCTAGGGCATGTTTTGCTATCGACGAGCTTGGGTTCACGGAGACATCCTTTGGCAATATCGGTTTGATGGCGGTCAATGCGGAGAAGATGCAAAATCTGCGACAAACGGCAGGGCGCTTGCAGCTTCAAATTGGGGCGATAGCGCCAAGCAAATTCCGAGCCACTAGCCACTTTAAGTGGAATTCTCTCACGAGGTACCCGTTCGGTAACTCTCTTAACCCAAGGTGCGCCAACGGCATTAAGATAGTTGAGAGTTCATACTACAAAAAATGAGGAGACAGCATGGAAACGCAAGAACTGGCGAGTAGTTTTGATTTGCCCAAACGCACTGTCGCGCTGGTGCTTGCCGGCGGGCGCGGCAGCCGACTGATGAATCTGACCGACCGAAGGGCCAAACCGGCTGTCTACTTTGGGGGAAAGTTCCGGATTATTGATTTTGCGTTGTCGAATTGCCTGAATTCCGGCATCCGACGTGTTGGGGTGATTACGCAATACAAATCTCACAGCTTGTTGCGCCACCTTCAACGGGGATGGGCGTTCCTGAAAAGTGAGATGAATGAGTTTGTGGATCTTCTGCCCGCGCAGCAGCGTACAGATGATGAAAGTTGGTACCGCGGCACAGCGGACGCCGTTTACCAAAATCAGGATATTCTGGCCAGCTACCGCTCGGTTGAATACGTTGTGGTGCTTGCGGGAGACCACATCTACAAGATGAACTATGCCCTGATGTTGGCTGACCATGTAAGCAAGGGGCGAGAGTGCACCGTGGGTTGCATTGCCGTGCCTCGTAGTGAAGCCTCTGCGTTTGGGGTCATGGCCGTTGACGGCAAGTACATGATCACAGAGTTTGTGGAAAAGCCTGCAGACCCTCCTTCAATGCCGGGACAACCTGACATGGCTTTGGCGAGCATGGGCATCTATGTTTTCAATGCCCGCTATTTATACAAGGAACTGGAGCGGGACATGGCAGATCCGCAGTCCAGTCACGATTTTGGAAAAGACATCATTCCCAGGGCGGTAAAGAATGGCTGCGCTGCGGCCCACCCGTTCGAGTTGAGTGCGGTTGGAACCAAGCATGACGAGGCGCCCTACTGGAGGGATGTTGGAACCATAGATGCGTATTGGGATGCAAATATTGATTTGACGGCAACGGACCCCTTGTTGAATTTGTATGACACCCGTTGGCCAATCTGGACTTACCAGGAGCAGCTCCCGCCGGCCAAATTCGTACACAACCTTGACGATCGACGAGGCTCAGCGATTGAGTCCACTGTGTCTGGAGGATGCATCGTGTCTGGCCAGGTTTTTCGGACTCTGCTTTTCTCCAACGTTCGCGTGCACTCGTATTCCTCCGTCAATTGGTCAGTGCTTCTGCCCGGTGTTCAGGTCGGCCGCAGAGCGCGGCTGACACGTGTGGTTGTAGACCGTGGGTGCATCATTCCAGACGGTCTCGTGATCGGTGAAAACGCGGAGGAGGACGCCTTGCGCTTTTATCGCAGCCCCAACGGCATCACGCTCGTTACCTCAGAGATGCTTGCAAGAATTGCCGCATGAGGGTGTTGCACGCCGCGGCAGAGATCTTTCCGCTAGTCAAAACAGGTGGGCTTGCCGATGTGGTGGGCGCTTTGCCCCAGGCCCAGGCTCGCGCGGGAGCAGATGTACGCCTTGTGCTGCCAGGTCTGCCGGCCATCAAGCGTGGCGTAGAGCATCAAACGGTGATCCAGCACATTGGTGCCTGCTTTGGGGCGGCCAAGGTAACGATTTCACAAGGTCGAATAATCGGTACCGGCCTCATTGCCTATGTAGTTGATGCACCGTTTCTGTTTGGGCGTCAGGGAAACCCCTACCACGCGCCGGATGGCAGCGCGTGGCCAGACAACGCGCAACGATTTGCCTTGTTAGGTTGGGCTGCGGCCCATCTCGCCAGCGGTGAGATTGATGCATATTGGAAGCCCGAGATATTGCACGTCCACGACTGGCACGCGGCGATGGCCTGTGCCTATCTGGCCGCGAGTCCTCAAGACGACATTGCGTCGGTTTTCACTGTGCATAACCTCGCGTATCAAGGTGTTTTTGATGTTTCGGATTTTCACCTGTTGGGGCTCCCTGCGCATCTGATGACTCCCGCAGGCCTTGAGTTCCACGGTCAATACTCATTCATCAAAGCGGGACTTGCCTTTGCAGACAAGATTACGACGGTTAGTCCGACCTACGCCCGTGAGATCGCCACTGCCGAGTTTGGTTGTGGGCTAGAAGGTGTCATTCAAAGCCGTGGTTCCAATGTTTCCGGAATTCTCAATGGCGTGGATACGGAGGTATGGGGCCCCGAACGGGACTCGGAAATCGCTGCCAACTATTCGGCCACGTCCATGGGCGGCAAGGCAATATGCAAGGCGGCGCTTCAAAAAGCGTTGGGCCTGCGATCGGATCTCAACGCGCCTTTACTGGGGGTGGTCAGTCGCATCACGCCCCAAAAGGGACTGGATCTACTGCTGACCGCGTTGCCAGCCCTCCTTGAGCATGGAGTCCAGCTTGTCGTACAGGGAAGCGGAAATATCGAGCTCGAAGAGTTGATGAAGGCGGCGGCCAAGGCAAACCCAGACCGTGTGGCGTTGCGTCTCGGTTACGACGAAGGCTTTGCCCATCAAATCATTGCAGGCGCAGACATGTTGCTGGTGCCGTCGCGCTTTGAACCTTGCGGACTCACTCAGCTCTATGCATTGCGATACGGTACGGTACCGGTGGTGCGAAAGGTCGGTGGTCTTGCAGATACTGTCACGGATGCAAACGTTGACTCTCTGGCTCGCCACGAGGCCACTGGCTATGCCTTCGGACCGGCAACCCCAGAAGCACTTGAAGCCGCCATTGGTCGAGCAATCAGTGCCTACGCCCAGCCCGCACTTTGGCGGCAAATCGTATCCCAAGGGATGCGCAAAGATTTTTCCTGGACAAATCCCGCCGGAGAATATTTGGCGCTCTACGACAGTGCATTGCTTGAAGGAGGTAAGCCGACTTGAGCCGGGCCATGACGATCAGATTCCTGAAATATTTTTCATGCCTGCACAATACAATTCCGGCATTGGTTCAGAATGCCGGGTTCTGAATCTTAAAAAGGGAGCTGAGACATGCAAATCGCATCCTCCATATTCAAGGCCTACGACATCCGGGGGGTTGTACCCTCAACCGTAACCGAAGCAGTTGCCGAAGCCATAGGCAAGGCTTTTGGAA
>JAHEBY010000118.1 GCA_024642025.1 Comamonadaceae bacterium
GGTCAGCGCCCAGACATCGGCCGCCGAAGCCATGAAACACAAGCCAAACGGTATTTTTCTCTCCAACGGCCCGGGCGACCCGGAGCCGTGCGATTACGCCATTGCCGCTACGCGCGAGCTGATTGATTCAGGTATCCCCACGTTTGGCATATGCCTTGGCCACCAGATCATGGCTTTGGCCAGCGGCGCCAAAACCTTCAAGATGAAGTTTGGTCACCATGGCGCCAACCATCCTGTGAAAGACCTTGATACTGGCCGCGTCAGCATCACCAGCCAGAACCATGGCTTTGCGGTGGATGAAAAGTCTTTGCCTGCTAACCTGCGCCCCACCCACATCAGCCTGTTTGATCAAACCTTACAAGGCTTGGCCCGCACTGACAAGCCTGCCTTTTGTTTTCAGGGGCATCCGGAAGCGTCACCCGGTCCTCAAGACATTGGCTACCTTTTTGACCGCTTCGTGGGCTTGATGGAGAACGCCGCATGAGCTTCTATGGTGTGACCGATATCTGGTCTTATCTTCTGGGTGCCGTTGCCATCATTCTGTTGCCCGGCCCCAACTCGCTGTATGTGCTGTCGGTCGCCACCACGCGTGGTATCAGGGCAGGTTTTCAGGGCGCTTTGGGGGTATTTGCGGGTGACTCCGTGTTGCTGCTGCTCACGGCGCTGGGTGCTGCCAGCGTGTTGCGCGCCCATCCGGGCCTGTTCATGGTTGTCAAATATCTGGGTGCTGCCTACCTGGCATGGGTGGGGCTGAACCTGATCTGGGGCAGCTTGCAAAAATGGCGTTCGACGGGCCACGCCTTGCCTGTGGCCGAAGCTTCGCAGCCATCCACGGCTGCGAAAAACCAGCAGATGGCCCAACCCTTCAAACGCGCCTTTGTAATCAGCCTGCTCAACCCCAAGGCGATTCTCTTTCTGCTGTCTTTCTTTGTGCAGTTTATTGACCCTGCCTATGCGAGGCCGATGGTCCCGTTTTTAATCCTGAGCGCGATTGTCATGGCCTGTAGCGCGGTGTATCTGTCCGCCCTGATATTTGCCGGAACGCGGCTGGCCCAGACTTTTGCACGTCAGCAGCGCCTCTCAAGTGGGTTGTCCGGGGGTGTTGGTGGCCTGTTTGTGTGGTTTGGCGCCAAGCTGGCCAGTGCAAGTTTGAGTTGAATAGAGAGAGAAGTAGAGAGCAGCAGAAATGCCAAAACGTACAGATATAAAAAGCATACTGATCATCGGGGCGGGACCCATCATCATCGGACAGGCCTGCGAGTTTGACTATTCGGGCGTTCAAGCCTGCAAGGCGTTGCGCGAAGAGGGCTTCAAAGTCATCCTGATCAACAGCAATCCTGCCACGATCATGACGGACCCGGCTACGGCCGATGTCACCTACATTGAGCCCATCACCTGGCAAACGGTAGAAAAGATCATTGCCAAGGAGCAGCCTGACGCCATTCTGCCTACCATGGGTGGGCAGACGGCGCTGAACTGCGCGCTCGACCTGTGGCACAACGGGGTGCTGGACAAATACAAAGGCGCTGCAACAGGGCGCCCGATCGAACTGATCGGCGCGAAGCCTGAGGCCATTGACAAGGCGGAAGACCGTCTCAAGTTCAAAGATGCGATGACGCATATTGGACTTGGATCCGCTCGTTCGGGTATCGCCCACAGCATGGATGAGGCATGGACGGTGCAGAAAACGCTGGGTTTTCCCACGGTGATCCGGCCCAGTTTCACACTCGGTGGCACTGGCGGCGGGATCGCCTATAACTCCGAGGAGTTCGAGACCATTTGCAAACGCGGCCTTGAAGCGTCGCCCACCAATGAGTTGTTGATTGAGGAGTCGCTCTTGGGCTGGAAAGAGTTTGAAATGGAGGTTGTTCGTGACAAGGCAGACAACTGCATTATCGTCTGCTCCATTGAAAACCTTGACCCCATGGGCGTTCACACAGGCGATTCGATTACGGTGGCGCCAGCGCAAACCCTGACTGACAAGGAATACCAGATTCTTCGGAATGCATCTCTCGCCGTGCTGCGCGAGATTGGCGTGGACACCGGAGGTTCCAATGTTCAGTTTGCGATCAACCCGCAAGATGGTCGCATGGTCGTGATCGAGATGAACCCGCGTGTCAGCCGATCCAGCGCGCTGGCGTCCAAGGCCACTGGTTTCCCGATTGCCAAGGTCGCAGCCAAGCTGGCCGTGGGCTACACGCTGGATGAGTTGCGCAACGAAATTACCGGTGGTGCTACGCCCGCAAGTTTTGAACCGAGCATTGACTACGTGGTGACCAAGATTCCGCGTTTTGCCTTTGAAAAGTTTCCGCTGGCCGACAGCCGCCTGACCACCCAGATGAAGAGTGTGGGTGAGGTGATGGCCATGGGGCGAACCTTTCAGGAGTCGTTTCAGAAAGCCTTACGCGGACTTGAAGTCGGCGTGGATGGCATGAACGAAAAAACCCAGGACCGCGAGGTGCTTGAGAAGGAGCTGGGTGAGCCAGGCCCTGAACGCATCTGGTACGTGGGCGACGCCTTTGCGCAGGGGATGAGCGTTGATGAGGTTTTTGCGCTGACCAAAATCGACCCATGGTTTTTGACACAAATCGAGCAGATCGTGAAGATCGAGCTGGAAATCGAGCGCCTTCCAGCGCCAGACAGCGGCAATTCGCTGGACCGTATCGATGCCGCTACGCTGCGAAGCCTGAAGCAAAAGGGCTTTTCGGACCGTCGGCTGGCCAAGCAGTTCAAAACCACCGATCGCGCGGTGCGCGAAAAGCGCCGCGCACTGGGCGTGAGGCCGGTTTACAAGCGGGTGGATACCTGCGCGGCCGAATTTTCGACCAACACCGCCTACATGTATTCCACCTATGAGGCTGAGGGGTCAGAGTGCGAAGCGGCGCCAACTGACAAAAAGAAAATTATGGTGCTGGGCGGTGGCCCCAACCGGATCGGCCAGGGGATCGAGTTCGACTACTGTTGCGTGCATGCGGCACTCGCCATGCGCGAGGATGGTTACGAAACCATCATGGTCAATTGCAATCCCGAAACCGTCTCCACCGATTACGACACCAGCGACCGGCTCTACTTTGAGCCACTCACGCTGGAAGACGTGCTGGAAATTGTCGATCTGGAAAAGCCGCTGGGCGTGATCGTGCAATACGGCGGCCAGACGCCCTTGAAACTGGCGCTTGACCTCGAAGCCAACGGCGTGCCCATCATCGGCACGTCGCCCGACATGATTGATGCCGCTGAAGACCGTGAGCGTTTTCAGAAACTGCTGCATGAACTCAAGTTGCGCCAGCCGCCCAATGCCACCGCCCGTACCGAGCCTGAGGCGCTGGAGAAGGCTGCAGCGCTAGGCTATCCGCTGGTGGTACGCCCCAGCTATGTGCTCGGTGGCCGCGCCATGGAGATCGTGCACGAGCAGCGTGACCTTGAGCGCTACATGCGTGAAGCGGTCAAGGTCAGCCATGATTCACCGGTTCTGCTGGACCGGTTTTTGAATGACGCAACCGAATGTGACGTGGATTGCCTGCGGGACGCCACGGGTCAGACCTTTATCGGTGGCGTGATGGAGCACATTGAAGAAGCTGGCGTGCACAGTGGAGACTCCGCCTGTTCGCTGCCTCCATATTCGCTCAGCGCCTCCACGGTGACTGAGATCAAGCGCCAAAGTGCGGCCATGGCGGCTTCCCTGAACGTGGTGGGTCTGATGAATGTGCAATTCGCGATTCAGTCCGTAGATGGGCAGGACGTCATCTACGTGCTGGAAGTGAACCCGCGTGCCTCGCGCACGGTGCCATTTGTCAGCAAGGCTACCGGCATTCAACTGGCCAAGGTGGCAGCACGCTGCATGGTTGGGCAGTCTCTGGCGTCGCAGGGCATCAGCGACGAGGTGACGCCGCCGTATTTCAGCGTAAAAGAGGCGGTGTTCCCGTTCGTCAAGTTTCCGGGCGTGGACACCATTCTCGGGCCCGAGATGAAATCCACCGGCGAGGTGATGGGCGTTGGCAAGACTTTTGGTGAGGCTTTCGTCAAATCTCAAATCGGCGCCGGCACCCGGTTGCCGCGCTCAGGCAAGGTATTCATTTCGGTCAAGCAGGCCGATAAACCCGGCGCCGTGCAATTGGCCCGCGGGCTGTCGGCCATGAAATTTGATCTGATTGCCACCAAGGGTACGGCTGCCGCCATCAATGCCGCAGGCATCACGTGCGAGGTGGTGAACAAGGTGGCAGAGGGGCGTCCACACATTGTGGATATGATCAAAAATGACGAAATAGCGCTCGTCATCAATACCGTGGAGGAGCGCCGCAACGCCATTGCCGATTCCCGACAAATCCGGACATCGGCGCTGTTGGCGCGCGTAAACACCATCACGACCATTGCTGGCGCCGAGGCGGCTGTCGAGGGTATGAAATACCTCGACGATCTGGACGTTTACTCCATCCAGCAGCTGCACAAGCAACTCTTGGCATAATTTCAGGGATTCTTTGGGGACAGCGCGGCGCGCAGGTGCTGTTCTGTCCCCGCTACCTTTTGACGACGGAAACCATGGCAACTTTACCCATTACCAAGCGCGGCGCAGAAAAGCTCAAGGCCGAACTGCATAAACTCAAAACAGTCGATCGTCCGTGGGTGATTGGCGCCATTGCCGAGGCGCGTGCCCAGGGTGATTTGAGTGAAAACGCCGAATACGAGGCCGCCAAAGACAGGCAGGGCTTTATTGAAGGCCGCATTCAGGAGGTTGAAGGCAAGCTGTCAGCCGCTCAAATTATCGACCCCGCAGCAGTGAACGCAGACGGAAAGATTGTCTTTGGAACCACGGTTGAGCTTGAAGACGAAGACTCCGGCCAGGTAGTCAAGTATCAAATCGTGGGGGAAGACGAAGCCGATTTAAAGCTGGGTCTGATCAACATTGGCTCGCCAATTGCCCGCGCCCTGATCGGTAAAGAGGTTGGAGACACCGCGGAAGTTCAGGCGCCGGGCGGCGTCAAGCACTATGAAGTCATAGCGGTTCACTACATCTGATCCCGTGCATCAGCGGTTGGCTTTTTTTTCGGCATGCCTGTGGTGGGGGTCGCTCACGACCATCGGTTTTTTGGTCGTACCCATGCTGTTTGCCAATTTGCCGACCCCTTCAATGGCCGGAAACATGGCCGCGAGGCTCTTTTCAGCGCAAACGTGGGTAGGTGGCGCCTGCGGACTCGTGCTGCTGCTTATTTTTATAAGAAATAGACCTTTAGCCCCCGTGGAATATGCGCCAGTAGCTATCAGTTTTGTAGTATTTGGTCTGCTGATGGTGATGCTTCTGGAATATGCCGTCGCGCCGAGAATCGTCGCCAGAGAGAATTTGCGTTTGTGGCACACGGCCGGCAGCGCCATGTATCTGGCGCAGTGGTTCTGTGCCGGTGCGGTTTTGTGGCGGTTGACCAGCTCCCGCATTGATGCAGGAGCGAATTAGGCGCGTTCAGGTCTGGCTGCGTTTCTTCACGCTGATCTGCTTGGGTTTTGACCGCTTGACCTGACCACCCGCCGTGAGGCGCTGATTGCCCAGCACGCGCAGTGTTTTGACTTCTGGACGCTGGCCGCCACGTTTGCTGTATTTCAGCACCTTGAAGTCACGCGGCCCGGGCATGCGGTCTTCATCAAGCACTTTTTCTTTGGCAGGCGTGGGGCGCCATAGAACCAGTAGTTTGCCAATGTGCTGGATTGGAGCCGCACTGAGTTCGTCGGCCAGTGCCTGGAACATGGTTTCGCGCGCTGCCCGGTCATCGGAAAATACGCGGACCTTGATGAGGCCATGGGCATTGAGGGCAAGATCGGCCTCGTTGCGGACGGCGGCCGTCAGGCCATCGCCGCCGATCATGACGACCGGGTCAAGGTGGTGGGCCGCGGCGCGGTAGTCTTTGCGCTGGGCAGGAGTTAGTTGTATTTGAGCCATGACCGTATTATCGAATGAATGAAGGTCATCCGGGGATTGGTCCGCGGCCGAACCGCGTTTCAGGAAAAGTAGTGTGAACGAAAAAAGCAGAGACAACAAGGCCACCAACAAGGTGGGCAGCAAGGTCAACCGCGCCTGGTTGAATGACCATGTGAACGACCCCTATGTAAAGCTCGCCCAGCGCGAGGGCTATCGCGCGCGCGCGGCATTCAAGCTCAAGGAGATCGATGAAACCCTGGGTTTGATTAAGCCCGGCGACCTTGTGGTTGATCTGGGGTCCACGCCGGGCGCCTGGAGCCAGTATGTGCGGCGCAAGATGTCACCCAAGTCAGCGCTGGGCGGCGGTGCCGCGGCGGGTGCCCTCGACGGAACCATCATCGCGTTGGATTTACTTCCCATGGAGCCGATAGAAGGCGTGATCTTTCTACAAGGCGATTTCCGTGAGGCGGACGTTCTGGCGCGACTTACAGCCCAGCTGGAGGGACGGCTTGCCGATATTGTGTTGTCGGATATGGCGCCAAATCTGTCGGGTATCGGGTCGGCTGACGCAGCCAGAATTGCCCATCTGGTCGAGCTGTCCGTTGATTTCAGCCGGACTTACATGAAGGCCCGTGGCGTGCTGGTGGCCAAGGTGTTTCATGGCAGCGGATATGACGAGCTTGTTAAACAGTTTAGACAGGTGTTCCATACTGTGAAACCCATCAAACCCAAGGCCTCACGGGACAAGTCTTCAGAGACCTATCTCGTCGGGATTGGCCTTAAAAATGTTAAATAGTGTGTCAAAAGACATTGAATAGCGGGAAATCCCTTGTTCTGCCTATGGCTGAAACTGTAAAACCTCGGTGGGCAGTGACTTGAAAAGCCTAAAATGGGCGTCAAGTACGGAAAGCAGTCGAAAAAGTAGTCGATAAGGCTGCGTCATTTCAATTCGGCTTTTGCTTTCCCCACCTGCACTCTAATTGGAGCCTTGCTTGAACAATCAGTGGTTTTCTAAAGTTGCCGTCTGGCTCGTCATTGCCCTCGTGCTGTTCACGGTGTTCAAACAGTTCGACTCGCGTAGCGCCGCAAGTTCGGGCACGATGGGCTATTCCGACTTTCTCGAAGAAGTGCGCAGCAACCGCATAAAAAGTGCTGTCATCCAGGAGGGGCAGGGAGGAACCGACATTCTGGCCGTGACGACTGACGACCGCAGAATCAAGACAACCGCGACTTATCTGGACCGTGGTCTGGTGGGTGACCTGATCACCTATGGCGTCAAGTTTGATGTGAAACCCCGCGAAGAAGGCTCTTTGTTGATGACGTTGTTGGTCAGCTGGGGCCCGATGTTGCTGCTGATTGGTGTTTGGGTGTATTTCATGCGCCAGATGCAAGGTGGCGGCAAGGGCGGCGCGTTCAGCTTTGGCAAAAGCAAGGCGCGCATGCTGGACGAAAGTACCAACCAGGTCACGTTTGCGGATGTTGCCGGTTGCGACGAAGCCAAGGAAGAGGTCAAGGAAGTGGTGGACTTCCTGAAGGACCCCGCCAAATTCCAGAAGCTTGGCGGTCGCATTCCTCGTGGTTTGTTGCTGGTGGGGCCTCCGGGAACTGGCAAGACCCTGCTGGCCAAAGGCATTGCAGGCGAGGCCAAAGTGCCGTTTTTCAGCATTAGCGGTTCAGACTTCGTGGAAATGTTTGTTGGCGTGGGTGCCGCGCGGGTGCGTGACATGTTTGAAAACGCCAAGAAAAATGCGCCCTGCATTATCTTCATCGACGAGATTGACGCCGTTGGCCGCCAGCGCGGTGCGGGCTTGGGTGGCGGCAATGATGAGCGCGAGCAGACGCTCAATCAGATGCTGGTCGAGATGGACGGGTTCGAGACCAATGTCGGTGTCATCGTGGTTGCAGCTACCAACAGACCGGACATTTTGGATGCGGCTTTGCTCCGCCCGGGCCGTTTTGACCGTCAGGTTTATGTCACCTTGCCCGATATTCGCGGGCGGGAGCAGATTCTGAATGTG
>JAHEBY010000119.1 GCA_024642025.1 Comamonadaceae bacterium
ACTGAACCGCCCTGAATTGAAAGCCTGGCCGGCGTTGGGCAAGCCCAGGGCCGTGATGTCCCAGCCCATCAGCTCGGCGCCGTCGGCCAGATTCAGCTGCAACTGGTTTTCGGCCAGGCAGCCGCTGTAGGCAATATTTTCCAGCGGCAACCATTCGAATCGGGCACCGGCCTGTAGCGAGATGTTGCACCGCTGCACCGCCCGTTCACCCTCTGAACGGTAGAAGCGTGTGGCGCCCGGCGTGGTGATCAAGCCGTGGGTACCGCTGGCGCCATGAATTTGAACGTCCAGCGCATCGCCACCTACCAGTCCGCCCGGGGGATGAACCAGCACGTTGTGGCAGATGGCATCCCCTTCCGGATACAGACTTTTCAAAATCCGCAGTGGGCCGGTGTGCTGGTAGTGGGCGACCGTTCCCGAGGCTTGCGCGCAATAGTCAATCTGAAGTTGGGCGTGCCACGGCATTGCAGGAGTTTAGGACAGCGCACGGGCGCCGATCATGCTTTCCAGAAGGCGCGATGCACGTCAAAAATTTCGGTCTCAACTTCTGGAACCGGGCCGATGACGGCGATGGTCTTTTGGCCCGAAGCCAGGACCGTACGACTGGGTAAATCCATCGTCGGGTTTTCGTGGTGATTACCCGTCAACTGCAAAAGCTGTCGTTCGCTGAGACCATAGACCAACCGGCCGATGTTTGCCCAGTATTGTGTGCCGGCGCACATCGCACAAGGTTCAACCGTGGTCACCAAAGTGCATTGCCACAGGTAGTCGGGCGGGAAGTTGGTTGCCGCTGCGCGGGCGAGAGTGGATTCAGCGTGGTTGACGGCGTCGATGTTGCCTTGCTCAGCCAGCACGGTTTCGCCATCAGGCGCCACCAGAATCGCCCCAAATGGATGGCGCCCAAGCGACAGGGACCGGCGGGCGACATCATTGGCGCGCCGCAAGTGCGCGATGATCTGCTCATGCCGCATCAGCCCTACTCGCCCTGTGAGCCGCGATGCGCCCAGCCGGTGGTGTGTTTTTCAACGTAGCTAAACAACTCGTACATCGCCATGGCCATGGCGCCAATGACAACCAGGCCGGCAAATGCCAGTGACAGGCGTTGCGACGACCCGGCGCTTTGCATCAGGTAGCCAATGCCGGAATCACCTGCGGTCATCTCGGCCAGCACAGTGCCCACGAAGGCCAGTGTGATGGCGATCTTGAGCGATGCAAAAAAGTAGGGCAATGAGCGCGGCAGGCCCACTTTTACCAGCACGTCCCAGCGCTTGGCACCCAACACGCGCAGCACGTCCTCAAGCTCGGGCTCCAGCGTGGCCAGCCCGGTTGCAATATTGACGGTGATCGGAAAAAACGAGATCAGGAACGCTGTCAAAATGCCTGGCCCGACGCCAATGCCAAACCAGACGATCAGGATGGGCACAATCGCCGCCTTGGGCACGGCGTTGAACGCCACCAGCAGCGGATAGGTGGCCGCATAGGCGAGGCGAGACGAGCCCACCAGAAACCCCAGCAACACGCCCACGAGAATGGAAAGGCCAAAGCCCACCATCGTGACCCAGAATGTTTTCCATGCGGCCGATGTGAGCGGCGCTGCAAACTCCAGCATGGACTGTCCAATGGCCCAGGGGCTGGGGAACAGGAATTCCGGGATTTGAAAAACGGTGCAGATCAGCTGCCAGATGAGTAGCACCGCAATCGCCAAAATGACGGGCGCCCAGCGCTCAGTACTTTTTGATGTCATGCGGTGGCCTGCGAGCTTGACGTTGGCGCCGTAGCGGGCTTGCGCATGGCGCCGATATGCCCCCGAAGTTCATGCACGATATCAGTGAACTCCTTGGTGTAGGTCACTTCAAGGTCGCGTGGGCGCGGCAGTGCGATGTCCTTTTTAACGACAAAGCGACCAGGGCTTTTGCTCATCACATAAACCGTGTCGGCCAGAAAGACCGACTCGCGCAGATCGTGCGTGACCAGAATGACATTGAACGGTTGCTCGGTCCACAGGTCCCGCAAAATGCACCACAGTTCCTCGCGGGTAAACGCATCCAGCGCGCCAAAGGGCTCATCCAGCAGCAGCATTTTGGGCTCGTGAATCAGCGCACGACAAATGCTGGCACGTTGCTGCATTCCACCCGAGAGTTGCCACGGAAATTTGTCTTCATAGCCGCCGAGCCCCACTTTTTGAAGCAGTTTGCGGGCGCGCTCCTCATATTCCTTGCGTTTGGTTTTGAGGTTGCTGCGATACGGCTCAACAATTTCAAGCGGTAGCAGCACGTTGTCCACCGTGGTTCGCCAGGGGAGCAATGAGGGTGCCTGAAACGCCATGCCGGAAATCTTTAGCGGCCCGGTAACGGGCGCGCCATCGATCAGGATGCGGCCTTTTGACGGCATTTTCAAACCGGTCGTGAGCTTCATGAAGGTGGACTTGCCACAACCGGAAGGCCCCACAATCGCGATGAATTCCCCTTGTCGAACCTTCAGGTCGATGGCCTCCACGGCGAAGTGGCCCGCCTTCAGCAACTCATCGTTATACGCCAGCCATACGTCCTGAAAATCAACGAAGGCTGGCGATTTGGCGTCGCCCATGCTATTTTTTCGGCAGTACGTTCAATTCGGCTTTGGTGGGCAGGAAAGACCCGTTCCACACGGCATCAGGGTTGACGCGGGTTTTGGTGTTGAACGCGTCTGACACTTGCGAAGCCATCAGGGACAGGCGTGAAGGATCGACCTGCCCAAAGCCTTCGGCGCGTGCGTTGGCATTGTTGATGGCGGTATCAATCGCCAGTTTCAGGCGCCGGGTTTCGAGTTCGACATTGATGATGCCGTCCCGCTCGCGAACGTTCTGGATAGAAGCACCAGGGTTGCCGATCACGTCTTTCACACCCTTTGTGAACGCTGCAAGAAACGCCTTGATGGCAGCCGGATTTTCCTTGATGAGCTTGGGCGAAGCGATGATGGCGTTGCCGTACAGTTTGACGCCATAGGTCGGGTATGGCAAGACGACAACATCTTCAGCTTTCACGCCGCGGGCTTCGAGGTTGAGCAGCGACGTGAACGTGAAGCCGGTGATGGCGTCCACATCGCCACGGGCCAGCATGGTTTCGCGCAATGGTGGGTCCATGGCCGTCCACTGCACGTCGGTAATTTTGTTGGCCTTGGCAAAGATCGGGAAAGCCCGACGGCCCGCATCAAACACTGGCGCCCCGAGCTTCTTGCCGCTCAGGTCAGCTGGGGTTTTGATGCCGGACTTTTTGAGCGCCATCACGGAAGCTGGTGTGTCGTTGTAAACCATCATGACGGCCACCGGTTTGTTGGGAGCGTCTGCGTTGTTGGCATGAAACTCCATCAGCGCGGCCATGTCGGCAAAGCCGATGTCGTATGCCCCTGACGCTACGCGGGTCACAGTGCCACCTGAACCGTTGCCGGCGTCAATGCTGACATCCAGCTTGGCGTCCTTGAAATAGCCCTTCGCCGCAGGCGTCAGAAACAAGGCCGCCGGGCCCTCGAAACGCCAGTCCAGCTGGAACTTGAGCGGCGTCATTTGTGCCTGCGCCAAGCTGGCCAACCCGAGGAAAGCGGTCGCCGTGGTGGTTTTCAGAAAAAATCGCTTGTTCATATTGGCTCCGTCTTATCAGTTCAAAAGAAGTATTGTTGCATCTTACTGACCATGCAAGAACGGTGCCAATTGAAAATCAGGTATCCGGTGTAACCGGATGCTGTGCCATGTTTTCCACAGCCTTGACCAGTGCCGAATGGTCTAGCTGCCCAGCGCCCAACGCGGCACAGCTTTGCATGAGTTGCGCAGCATTGGCCGTCTGCGGCAAGGCTACGCCAAGTGAGCGAGCACTCTGCAGAGCCAGATTCAGATCCTTTTGATGCAGAGCGATGCGGAAGCCCGGGTTGAAGGTGCGCTTGATCATGCGCTCGCCATGAACCTCCAGAATGCGCGACGCGGCGAAACCACCCATTAGCGCCTGCCGAACCCGGGCGGGGTCTGCGCCCGCCTTCGATGCAAACACCAGGGCTTCACTGACCGCGGCAATGTTGAGCGCCACAATGATCTGATTCGCCACCTTGCACACTTGTCCGTCGCCAATGCCACCGACCAGCGTGATGTTCTTGCCCATCAGCTCGAACAAGGGCTTGATACGCTCAAATGCTGCGGCCTCCGCCCCCACCATGATGGTGAGCGACGCTGCCTTGGCGCCCACTTCGCCGCCCGACACCGGCGCGTCGAGATAGTCGCAACCGAGTGACTTGATCTTTTCGGCAAATCCCTTGGTGGCAAGAGGGTCGATGGAGCTGCAATCGACCACGGTTTTGCCTTTTGACAATCCGGTAGCCACACCATGTTCACCAAACAACACCTTTTCCACATCGGGCGTATCGGGCAGCATCAAAAAGATGATGTCGGCCTTTCCTGCGACTTCTCCGGCGCTATTGCAGTTCACCGCGCCGCTGCTCAGTAGATCTTCCGGTACTTTGCTGCGCGTGTTGACATACAGCGTGTGGCCGGCTTTCAGCAGGTGTCCTGCCATGGGTGTGCCCATGATGCCCAGTCCAATAAATCCAATTTTAATTTTTGATGCAGTCATTCCAGTCTCCTCTTGTATTCTTCAGTTCAGTGCCTTGATCCAGCCCAAGCCATCCACGGTAGTTGTTTTGGGTTTGTATTCGCAGCCGATCCAACCTTTATAGCCAATGGCGTCGATGTGTTTGAACAGCCACGCATAGTTGATCTCACCGGTACCGGGTTCGTTGCGCCCCGGATTGTCGGCCAGCTGCATGTGGCCAATACGCGCCAGTTGGTTCATGAGGGTGTTGCCCAGCTCACCTTCCATGCGTTGCGCGTGGTAAATATCGTACTGAACATAAAGGTTGTCGCTACCCACGTCGTCCAGAATGGCAATGGCCTGGTCGGTTCGGTTCACGAAGAAGCCCGGAATGTCAAAGTGGTTGATGGGTTCCATCAACAGGCGCAAGCCGGATTTTTTTAGTTCTGCGGCTGCAAAAGTGAGGTTGGAGACCAGTGTTTCGCGAGCCTTCTCTACCGAGACGCCGGCTGGTAACTTGCCAGCCAGGCAGTTGACTTGCGGGCAGCCCAACGCGGTTGCGTATTCAATACCCTGTAGCACGCCGACCTGAAACTCCGCGACGCGCGCCGGGTCACAGGCCATGCCTCTGTCACCGGCGTCCCAGTTTCCAGCTGGCAGGTTGTGCAGGACCTGTTTGAGACCGTTGGCTTTCAGTGCGGCCGCGAGGTCCTTCTTGTCCCATGCGTAGGGGAAGAGGTATTCAACAGCTTCAAACCCCGCCGCCTTCGCAGCCGCGAAACGCTCCATGAAGGGAAGTTCCGTAAACAGCATCGACAGGTTTGCTGCAAATTTTGGCATTTCTTTTCCTTAAAAGTGCTTCAGCGAATGTTTTGGTTTAGTCCAGCATCACAGGAATGGCTGTGGGTGCATCAATACGCGATGCAGCCAGCTCTTCAAATTCCACAACGTTGTCTATTTCAGTGCCCATCGCGATGTTGGTCACACGCTCAAGCATAACTTCTATGACCACCGGGACTTGAAACTCGTGCATCCATTGCTCCGCCTGTTTGATGGCAGGCGCGATCTCTTCCTGTTTGTGTACGCGGATGGCCTTGCAGCCCAGGCCCTCAACCACTTTGACGTGATCGACGCCGTAACCCCTCACCAGGTTGTTCTCTTCGGTGTTGATGTTGTCAAAGGCCAACTGAACGCAGTAGTCCATTTCAAAACCGCGCTGGGACTGTCGAATCAGGCCGAGGTAGGAGTTATTCACTACCATGTGGATGTAGGGCAGCTTGAACTGCGCACCGACGGCGAGTTCTTCGATCATGAATTGAAAATCATAGTCACCGGACAAAGCTACGACGTTGCGCGATGGGTCGGCCGCCTTCACGCCAAGCGCTGCCGGGATGGTCCAACCCAAGGGGCCAGCCTGTCCGCAGTTGATCCAGTGACGTGGCTTGTAAACGTGCAGAAACTGCGCGCCGGCGATCTGCGACAAACCGATGGTGCTAACGTAGCAGACATCCTTGCCAAATGCATTGTTCATGCACTGGTACACCCGCTGGGGCTTCATCGGGACTGCTTCGAAATTGGTCTTGCGCAGCAAGGTGCCTTTGCGCTGCAGGCACTCGCTGGCCCATGTGGAGCGATCGGTCAACTGCCCTTTGGCTTTCCATTCGGAGGCCACGGTTACAAACAGTTCGAGCGCGAATTTGGCGTCAGATGCAATGCCAAAGTCGGGTGAGAAAACACGCCCGATCTGGGTTGGCTCAATGTCCACGTGAATGAATTTTCGGCCTTTGCAATAGACTTCGGGCGATCCGGTATGTCGATTGGCCCAGCGATTGCCAATACCCAGTACAAAGTCCGAAGCGAGCATGGTCGCGTTGCCATAGCGATGGCTGGTTTGCAGTCCGCACATGCCAGCCATCAAGGGGTGATCGTCGGGGATAGTCCCCCAGCCCATCAGAGTGGGTATTACCGGAATGCCGGTGATCTCGGCAAACTGCACCAGCAGGTCTGAAGCATCCGCGTTGATAATGCCGCCGCCTGCAACGATGAGTGGCCTCTCGGCTGCGTTCAACATCGTCAGGGCCTTTTCGATTTGGGCGCGGGTGGCAGATGACTTGTAAACCGCAAGAGGCGCGTAGGTCTCGGGATCGAATTCGATCTCGGCCATTTGCACGTCAAATGGCAGATCAATCAGCACGGGGCCGGGGCGACCAGACCGCATGACGTGAAAAGCCTGCTGGAAGACACGTGGCACCTGCGCCGGTTCGCGCACGGTCACCGACCATTTGGTAACCGGTTTGGAGATCGATTCAATGTCCACCGCCTGAAAATCCTCCTTGTAGAGGCGGGCGCGCGGTGCCTGGCCGGTAATGCACAAAATCGGAATGGAGTCGGCCTGGGCCGAGTACAGGCCGGTGATCATGTCAGTGCCAGCCGGACCGGAGGTGCCAATGCAGACGCCTATATTGCCAGCGGCGGCGCGGGTGTAGCCTTCTGCCATATGTGACGCGCCTTCCACGTGGCGAGCCAGAACATGGCTGATGGTGCCCTGCTTGCGCAAGGCGGCATACAGTGGGTTGATGGCGGCGCCGGGCACACCAAAGGCCTGTGTGACGCCCTCTTTCTCCATGACCCATACCGCTGCCTCAATTGCTCTCATCTTTGCCATGGCCGTTGCTCCTGTGTCGTTGATTTGAAGATGAAGTGACTTTAGGCAAACCCGACCTATTGCGGAAGACGGCCCCAACCCATAACATCTATTCCGTGATGGAATAAGCGCGTTCGGATAGAAATCGCAAAGCAAAACAAAGGTGACTCAGATGGACCGACTGTTGGCCATGCAGGTGTTTGCGCGGGTAGTTGAAACTGGTAGCTTTTCAAAAGCTGCGGGGGAGTTTGGGACCACCCAGCCAACGGTGACCAAGATGGTGGCTGCCACCGAGGCGCGGCTGAACGTGCGACTGCTGAATCGAAATACGCGGGGCGTCAGTGCGACGGAGTCTGGCACCCTGTATTTCGAGAAGTGCAAGATCATTGCCCGCGAGGTTGATGAAGCAGAGAATCTGGCCCGCCTGCGTCAGTCGCACGCGCAGGGCATGGTGCGCATCGGCACCTCGGTGGCGTTTGGCCGACGTGTGATGGTGCCTTTGGCCCTGGAGTTCATGGCCAAGCATCCGCAGGTGCAGTTGGATTTGAGTTTTGAGGACCGCTACATCGACCTGGTAGCACAGGGCATTGATGTCGCCATTCGCATGGGAAAACTGGCGGATTCTTCGTTGGGCGCACGGCATTTGGGCGTGAATCCATGGCTGCTGGTAGCTTCCAGCCGTTACCTGAAAAAGCAGGGTGTTCCCAGGCGTC
>JAHEBY010000120.1 GCA_024642025.1 Comamonadaceae bacterium
CCGAAACCGGTCGAACGCCTTCTGGGCGAATACTTCGCGCGTCAGGCGCACCGCCGCGCGGCACTCCTTGCGGTCCTGCTCGGTGCTGAGGTAGTTGAACAGGATCTCGGGCGGCTGTTTGGCATCGGCACTGCGGATGTGCACGTGGCCGCGGCTTGTGGGCCGCATGGGACCTACGTGCGCCTGAAACCCGTGCCCGGTGGCCGGGGCATTGCCGTCATAGCGGACGGCCATGGGTAGAAAGTGGTATTGCAGGTCCGGGTGCTGCACGCCGGCCTCGCTGCGGATAAATCCGCCAGACTCAAAATGGTTGGTTGCCCCCAGACCAGTACCAAACAGCATCCACTCCAAGCCAATTCTCAGCTTGGCGATTGGGTTGATGGCGGAAAACAGCGTAATTGGTTCCTTGCAGGCGTATTGCACATAGGTTTCGAGATGGTCCTGCAGGTTCTCACCTACGCCTTTTCTGGCAACCACAACAGGTATGCCCAGTTTTTTGAGACGCTCTGGATCGCCAATGCCAGAGAGCTGCAGCAACTGCGGTGAGTTGATGGCGCCACCGCACAGAATTACTTCGCGGCTGGCGTGCAACTGACTCAACTGCCCGTTGTGCGCCACCTCTAACCCCACGGCGCGTGGCGCATCGGGTGTGCCATCAAACAGCACACGCGTGGCCAGTGTGCTCTTTTGCAGCATGAGGTTGGGCCGCTTGAGCGCCGGGCGCAGGTAGGCCATGGCGGTGCTCCAGCGGCGACCCTTGTGCACCGTCATGTCCATGGCGCCAAAGCCTTCTTGCTGGAAGCCATTCATGTCCTCCGTAACCGGATAACCGGCCTGGCGCCCGGCTTCTATGAACGCCCGATACAAAGGGTTGCGGCCGGCACCTGTGGTGACGTGTAGTGGCCCACTGCTGCCACGGTAATCGTTACCGCCTTTGTCACGGCTTTCGGCCTTGCGAAAGTACGGCAGGCAATGTGCGTAAGACCAGTTGGCCAGACCGTCATCACGTGCGGCCCAGCCATCGTAGTCCAGCGCATGGCCGCGCACATAGGCCATGCCATTGATGGACGATGAGCCACCAATGACCTTGCCGCGCGGCGTGTAGACGCGGCGCCGGTTCATGAACGGTTCAGGCTCGGACTGGTACATCCACGTATAGCGCGGATTGTTCATCGGATACGCAAAGCCCGACGGCATATGAATGAAGATGCTGTAGTCGTTCCCACCCGCCTCCAGCAGCAACACGCGCACAGCAGGGTCTTCCGTGAGGCGGTTGGCCAGCACGCTGCCAGCCGACCCGGCGCCCACAATGATGTAGTCGTAGCTCTCGGATTTCACGTCAACCCCAACTTAGCGATAGCCGCAGGCAACCTCGCCCAGCTCCACATAAACGGTTTTGAGCTGGGTGTAGTGGTCCAGCGCGACCATGCTGTTTTCGTGACCGATGCCCGACTCGCCCGCACCCCCGAATGGCATTTCGATCGGCGTGATGTTGTAGTTATTGATCCAGCAAATGCCAGACTTGATTTTGGCCGCCACGCGATGGCCACGCGCCAGATCGCGCGTGAAAACGCCCGCTGCCAGGCCAAAGCGCGAGGCATTGGCGCGCGAGATCACCTCGGATTCTTCGTCAAACACCAGCATGGACAGCACGGGGCCGAAGATTTCCTCCTGCACGATGCGCATGTCGTCGCGACAGTTGGTGAAGATGGTTGGGGCCACAAAATTGCCGCCTTCAAGGCCTGGCACCTCCGCCCGCTGGCCGCCGACAGCCAGCGTGGCGCCCTCGGCAACACCGCTGGCAATGAAGTCCATGACCTTGTCGGCATGGGCTTTGGAGATGAGTGCGCCGACTTCGGTTTGCGGGTCAGCCGGATTGCCGACGCGCAGCAGCGCCGTGCGCTCCACCAGACGCGCAAGAAACCGGTCGGCAAGGCTGCGTTGAACAAACACACGGGTGCCGTTGGTGCAGACTTCGCCCTGCGTATAGAAGTTGCCCATCATCGCAGCGGAAACCGCCTGCCCGAGATCGGCGTCGTCAAATACGATCAAGGGCGACTTGCCACCCAACTCAAGCGTGACACGCTTGAGCGTGCCAGCGGCCGTTTGCATGACGGTTTTGCCGGTGGGCACCGAACCGGTGACCGACACTTTGGCAACGCCGGGGTGAGCAGCCAGCAGAGCGCCCGTCTGGCCGCGGCCCTGCAGCACATTGAACACGCCAGGTGGTACGCCCGCCTCCAGATAAATCTCGGCCAGTTTGAGCGCGGTTGCCGGCGTGAGCTCCGACGGCTTGAAAATCATCGCATTGCCAGCGGCCAACGCAGGCGCCGACTTCCAGCAGGCGATCTGCAACGGATAGTTCCAGGCGCCAATGCCCACACAAACACCCAGTGGCTCGCGCCGCGTGTAGGCGAACGCGTTCTTGAGCGGATATTGCGCGCCAGCCAGCACCGCCGCTGCACCCGCAAAATATTCAATGCAGTCTGCGCCACTGTGCACATCCACCACTAACGCTTCCTGAATGGGCTTGCCGCAGTCCTGCACCTCCAGAGCCGCCAACTCTTCATTGCGTGCTCGCAGCATCTGCGCTGCACGATGCAGGATGCGCCCGCGCTCGGTGCCCGTCATCGCAGACCAGACTTCGAACCCTCGCTGCGCAGCCGTCACGGCCACATCGACATCGGCAGCAACGGAATCCCGCACAAACCCGATTGGCTGGCCCGTAGCCGGATCTATCGAATCAAATCGATCACCACCACCGCTAAAGGCAGTGCCATCTACAAAACCTGTTATTGCCATGTCAGTCATAAATGTCCAGATGGACTCGTGAAAAGGTGTGCCCTACAAATGAGTTAAGGCCCAATACGATTGAGCCGAAGACCTGACGCCGCAGGCGCGGCGTCGGAAATATAAAGTATTGCCGCCGCGGCAAGCGGGCGGTTCAGGCCTTCAATTTGCCTTTGACAGCAGACAAACCGTCCTTGCCATCAAAGGTTTTCACGCCGTCCAGCCATTTGTCCAGCACAGCCGGATTTTTCTTCAGGAAGTTTCGCGCTGCGGTATTGGGCTTAACCTTTTCAAGTATGGGAACCATGACCTGATTTTCAATGTCTGTTGTGTATTGAAGGTTCTTCAGAAACGTAGCCACGTTCGGGCAGCGTGTCTCATAGGACGGCGGGATGGCGGTATAGACCTTGGCTTCACCCAAATTTGGGCCAAACACATCGTCACCACCCTGCAGATAGCTCATCTTCATCTGCACGTTCATGGGGTGAGGCTCCCAGCCCAGAAAGACAATAGCCTTCTGGCTCTTGATGGCACGCTGCGCTTCGATCAGCATGCCGGCTTCTGACGACTCGATCATCTTGAAACTCTTGAGGCCAAACTTGTTGTCCTTGATCATCCCGGCAATCAGTGCATTGCCATCATTCCCGGGCTCAATGCCATAAATCTTGCCGTCCAAATCTTTCTCAAACTTGGCAATGTCTGCGAACGTCTTGAGACCCTTGTCATAGAGATAGGTGGGCACGGCAAGTGTGTATTTGGCGCCCACCAGATTGGGGCGTTCCAGCACCTTGATGTCACCCGCTTTCACAAACGGCTCAATCTGCGGCGTCATGGACGGGTTCCAGTAACCCAGAAACACATCAATCTGCTTTTTCTTCATGCCCGCGAACGCGATAGGAATTGAAGCAATGGTGACGGCGGGCTTGTATCCGAGACCTTCGAGCACGACCGAGGCCAGGCCGGTAGTTGCGGCAATATCGCTCCAGCCCACATCCGCAAAACGGACCTTTTGACAGCTGGCATCGTCAGCCATGGCGCTCTGGGCTCCGAAAGTCGCTACAACAGCGACCATGATCGATTGCTTTAAGGAAACGTGCATATTGATCTCCATTCAGAACAAAAAACCCATTATGAACTTGCGCCGACTACAGGAATAGAACCCTGCTCACGACGACTACCGCGACGCCCCCTCGCTGAGCCTTCGGCATGGACAACCGTCCGCTCGGGCAGGGACACCACTTCGCGCAGGCGCTCGAATGGCGCCGTGAGATGCGGGATCGCCATGGCTTCAACAAAAAACTCCTGAAACCTCGGTTCGACGGCCGTCTCAATCTTCTCGACCCGGCGAACCAGCTGCTCAATATCGCGGCGTGATCTTTGGTCCAGCAAGGCGATGCGGGCGCCAGTTCCTGCCGCATTGCCAGCGGAGCTCACTTGGTCCAGGCCGCAGTCCGGAATCATGCCGAGCACCATCGCATACTTGACGTCAATATGGCTGCCAAATGCCCCGGCAAGGCGAATGCGGTCTACTTTGTCTACGCCCATGCGCTCCATCAGCAGGCGCACGCCAGCATACAGGGCGGCCTTGCCCAACTGGATGGCGCGCACATCGTTTTGCATGATCTTGAGCGCAGGCTTTGAATCTGTCGCCGGATACAACTCATAGGAAAAGGTGCGCCCATCAGCCTGAATGCGGGGGCTGCGCGCTGCCAGCGCTCCGTTGATGGTGCCGTCATGCAGGATCACGCCTGCCAGATACATTTCTGCGAGCACTTCAATAATGCCCGAGCCGCAAACGCCCGTGACCCCCGTGCCGGATGTCGCCGAAGCAAAGCCAGGGTCATCAGACCAGAGTTCGCACCCAATCACTTTGAACCGAGGCTCAAGCGTTTGCGGGTCAACCCGCACCCGCTCGATAGCCCCGGGCGCGGCCCGTTGTCCGCAGCTGATCTGGGCACCTTCGAAAGCTGGCCCGGTCGGGCTGGAGCATGCCAGAAGCCGCTGGTTGTTGCCCAGCACAATCTCTGCATTGGTGCCAACATCGACCAGAAGGGTGATCTTGTCAGACAGGTCCGGGCGCTCAGCGAGAATCACCCCGGCGGTATCAGCGCCCACATGCCCCGCAATACACGGCAGTACATAGATGCGCGCGTTGCGGTGAATGGCAAAGTCAATCTCGATGGCCCATAAGGTGATTGCGCGATCAGTGGCCAATGCAAATGGCGCGCCCCCCAACTCCACCGGATTGATACCCAGGAGGAGGTGATGCATGATGGGGTTGCCAACGAAGGTTGCCTCAAGAATCTCCTGCGGCTCGATGTTCGCCTGGTGGCAAACCTCAGCAGCGAGCTCATTGAGCGCGGCACGCACGACAGCCGTCATTTCCTTCTCTCCGCCCGGATTCATCATCACGTAAGACACACGGCTCATCAAGTCTTCGCCGAAGCGGATTTGCGGGTTCATCACACCCGCCGATGCCACCACTTCGCCCGACGCCAGGTGACACAAATGCGCGGCAATGGTCGTCGAACCCACGTCGATGGCAAGGCCATACACGTGCTCGCGAAAGCCCGGCCAGACGGCAACAATCTGACGCCCCGCGTGCACAGCGACAGTGACTTTCCATTCCCCTTTGCGCAGCGCCGTTTGCAGCTGCTGCACCACGATCACGTCGCAGGCAAGGTCTGTCAGTCGCCACTCAAACTCAAGCGCGTCTTCAAGCCGACGCAAATCGCCTGACGGGTCATGCATGTCGGGCTGCTGAACCTCAACAAAGTGGAGTCGAATGAGCGGATCGAGCTGAACATCGTGTGCTTCAGCCTCCTTTCGCACAACCTGCTTGTGCACCTGGCTGCTGGACGGAACATCTATAACCACGTCTCCCAGAACCTGCGCTGAACACGACAACCTTCTACCAGGCTCCATGGTCTGGGAACTGCAATACTCCTGTTCGACCACAGAAACCGGCGACAGATTGTCAGCGCGTGAAACCAGGCCGTGCTTGGCAAACTCTCCTTCGGACACCAAGACCTGGCACCGGCCACAAATGCCGCGGCCACCACACACCGAATCAATATCCACGCCAAGCGATCGGGCAGCCTGCAGCACCGGCGTGCCAACGGGAAAACGACCCCGACGACCTGAGGGGGTGAATACAACGAGAGCTTCAGAGGCGCTCAATCCAGCGCTCCATGCATCAAGCTCCCTAGCGAGATGTTGATATTCATTCGCGCCGACGTCTGCTGCCGCCTTCGCGGCGACCACGTCCCATTTCACCGTCAGCCCCCATAACGGGCGCCTCGCGGAATTTGCGGATCCAGCGCATGCAATCGGGGTCGTGACCCATCATGACGTCCGCCGCCATACAGGCCTTCACGACTTCTCCGTGCATCGGATTGGTGATGGCAGATGTCATGCCGGAAGCAATGGCCATTGTCAGAAAGCCGGCGTTGATGCCGTTTCGCTCAGGCAAGCCAAAGCTCACATTTGACGCGCCACAGGTCGTATTGACCTTCAATTCGGTGCGCAGACGGTGCACCAACCGCATGACCTGAACGCCCGCCTGATTGATGGCTCCGATTGGCATGACCAGCGGGTCGACCACGATATCGCAGGCCGGGATTCCGTAGTCGGCGGCTCGCTCCACGATCTTTTTTGCAACAGCAAAGCGCACGTCCGGGTCCTGTGAAATGCCCGTTTCGTCGTTCGATATGGCAACCACAGCAGCACCATATTTCTTGACCAGCGGCAAGACAGTCTCAAGCCGGTCCTCTTCTCCGGTGACCGAGTTCACTAGCGGCTTGCCCTTGTAGACCGCAAGGCCCGCCTCCAGCGCCGCGACAATTGAGGAATCGATGGAGAGTGGTACGTCCGTAACGGACTGCACAAGTTCAATGGCTTTGGCCAGAAGTGCGGGCTCATCTGCCAAAGGAATGCCGGCATTGACATCCAGCATGTGAGCACCGGCTTCCACCTGTGCCAGAGCATCGGCAACCACGCGGCTGTAATCGCCGGCGATCATTTCAGCGGCGAGGATCTTGCGGCCAGTCGGATTGATGCGTTCGCCAATGATGACGAAGGGCCTGTCAAAGCCAATGACGACTTCGCGGGTGGCCGAGCTGATAACGGTATCTGTCACGCTGTTTCCTTAGCAGGTTGGTTGGTTGTGTCTCGGCCGGGATACCAGGGCACGCGCCCCTTGAGTACGCCTGTGCGTTGAATGATTTCGGCCACGGTTTCTTCTTGACGGTAAGCCATCAGGTGCACACCAGAAACGCCTTTGAGTTCGCGAATTTCATCAATGATGTCTATACACACCTGACGCCCTTCGAGCGCCTGTTTTTCGGCTCCGGCAAGACGCTTGATGACGGCATCGGGAATGTGGACGCCTGGAACGTTCGTCCGCATCCACTCTGCCACCTTGGCAGAGCGCAAAGGCCCAACGCCAACCAGAATAAATACTTTCTCAAGCAACCCCAAATCTTCCGAGCGCTTGAGGAACTCCTTGAGGCGGGGCACGTCGTAACAGTATTGGGTTTGAATGAACTGAGCGCCAGCCGCTACTTTTTTCGCAAGGCGCTCTGGACGCCACTCAAACGGGTGACCAAATGGATTTTCAGCGGCCCCAAGGAAAACCCGTGGCGCAGACGTAATTTTCCGACCGCTCTGAAACTTGTGCTCGTCACGCAACGTGCGTCCGATTTCGAGCAAAGACATGCAATCGAGGTCGAACACCGGCTTGGCTTGCGGGTGATCCCCAGATTGCACGCCATCTCCGGTCAGGCACAGCATATTGGCCACGCCCATTGCAGCGCCACCCAAAATATCACCCTGGATGGCAATGCGGTTCTTGTCGCGACATGAGATTTGCATCACGATGGCATAGCCAATACGGGCCAGCAGGGCACACACTGCCAGGCTGGACATATGGCAATTGGCGCCGCTTCCGTCGGTTGCGTTAATGGCGTCCACGTGGCCATCAAACACATGGGCGCGCTTGAACACCTCTTCCGGGTCAGCAGAATCAGGCGGGTCCAATTCGGCAGTCACCGCGAATGCACCAGATCGCAAGACGCGCTCGAGCCGGCCTGGAGATGAGTGCCCGGGCAGTATGGGC
>JAHEBY010000121.1 GCA_024642025.1 Comamonadaceae bacterium
CACAAAGACGCATGCAGCTGACGTAGGGCCTGAGCGGTGGCGTCATCTGCCGGGAAGAACGCTTCCAGCGTGAGTTCCTGCAGCGTCACGTCCACGGCCGTGCCAAAAATGGTGGTTGTGCTGATGAAACTCATGGGCCCCAAGGCGGTTTGAAGTGTCAATGGCATGGCCACACCCAAATGTTCGCCGGCGATGTGCATTTGACTCGCACCCGTTGGCACTGGATACGCCTGCAGCTCCTGCAACAGGGTTGCCAAAGCCGGGTCGGCCGTGGCGGCGATTTGCTGACGCAGACGCTCGAAAAGGTGCGTTCGCCATTGAACGAGGTTTGCGATTTTTGGGGCCAGTCCCTTTGAATGCAAGCTCAGGTGCAACACGTTCACCGGTGCTGCAAGCAACGATTCCTCCACTCCTTCCAGCAGGGGTGCCAGCATGCGATTTGCCGCGAGCAGGTTCCAGTGCCTGTCCACCGCCAGCGCAGGAAAAGGCTCGTGGCTTTTCAGAATGAGGTCCACGGCCTGACGGGCAAGCGCCAGCGCCGGGTCATCAAGGCGGCTCTCGCGGTACATGGGCGCAAACCCGGCCGCCACCAGCAGCGTATTGCGCTCGCGCAACGGCACGTCCAGGCGGTCAGTAAGTCGCAGCACCATTTCACGGCTGGGGCTGGCACGGCCGGTTTCAACGTAGCTCAGGTGACGGGTGGAGATGTCGGCATTTGCGGCTAAGTCCAGCTGGCTTAGTCGGCGGTGCTGCCGCCAATGCCGCAAGTGTTCTCCAAATGAGGGGGCAGGCGTTCGGGTGTTCATGGCCACATCGTAAAACCAAATGTGCAGCCGGGCCATGACCTGTGAGGTTATCGACTCCCGGTTGCGTCTGCGGAATGATGCCGCTCCATGCATCGCACATTGATCTTGGGTGCTGCATGGGCGGTCAGGTGCTGGCTGCTCTTTTTACCCCCAACAAGGAGTTTCTCATGCTGTCTTCATTCTCATTGCCTGGAGTTGCCTCGTCACCCAATTTCCTGCGCACTGTACTGTGGGTCGATGCCTTTTCGTGTGTTGCCTGTGGCTTGCTGCAGGTGGCGTTCAACGCACCCATGGCTTCACTGCTTGGCTTGCCAGAACCTCTGTTGGGTTACACCGGTGAGTTTCTACTGGCGTTTGCCGCAGTGGTGGCCTGGGTGTCCACCCGTCGGCCGGTTCCGCGCACGCCGGTCTGGTTTTTGATGATCGGGAATTTTTTCTGGGCGCTTGGTTGCGTGGCCTTGCTACTTGGCAGCGACCTGAATCCAACCATGCTGGGCACGGCCTACGTACTCGGGCAGGCGCTCACTGTGGTAGCACTGGCCGAGCTTCAGTTTTTCGGGCTGCGCCGGGCGACACCATGAAACGACGGTGATGCTGACGTTGAGTATTGAGCGGCCCGACGATCGCCAGGCCCGCTCGATGCAATGTCTCTACAGAAACCCCTGCACTGGCGTCGCCAGCAGGCTGAAATTGGCGGCGATCTCTTCTTCGCGCGCAGCGCCATAGCCTAGCAGCAGGCCCTTTGGTGCTGTATCTACCTGCTGCATCGAATACATGGATAGTGGCCTGCAGGCCACGCCGGCGCGGGCCACCTGCTGCACCACGGCCCGGTCGTCCACATGGTTCGGCAAGCCGAGCACAAGATGCAGTCCGGCGTCGCTCCCAAGTACGGGCAGCTGCTTGCCAAAGTGCCGCGCAATGGCAAGCATCAACGCGTCATGGCGGGAGCGATAGACGCCCCGCATACGCCGGATGTGCGTGGCGTAATGGCCGTCTGCCATGAAACGGGCCAGTACCGCCTGTTGTATGGTCTGACCCTCACGGAACAGTTCGTTCATGGCCGTCGCAAAACCGTCCACCAGATCGGGTGGCAGGACCATATAGGCGATCCGCAATGCGGGGAAAAGTGTCTTGGAAAAGGTGCCTAGATAAAGCACCCTGGCATGGGCGTCCTGTCCCTGCAGCGATGGCAGCGGGCGCGCCCTGTAACGAAACTCACTGTCGTAGTCGTCCTCAATAATCCAGATGCCGTGTTTGGATGCATACTCGAGCAGCATTCGCCGCCGGGCCTGACTCATAACTGCACCTGTGGGGTACTGGTGGGAGGGTGAGAGAAAGATGATGCGCGGGGGTTTGCGCAGCTGCTGGGCCGTTGGAGCCATGCCTTCTGTGTCTACGCCAATAGGGACCAGCTTCAGCCCAACTGAACTGAAAACGCTACGGGCACCCCAGTATCCCGGGTCTTCCAGCCAAACCACATCACCTGGGTCTGTGAGCATCTGCGCCACAAGGTGCAAAGACTGCTGCGTGCCACTGGTAATGAGCAACTGCTCGGCCGAGCAGGCGACGCCGCGCGTTTGCTGCAAATGGTTCGCCAACGCTTCCCGCAAATCGGGGTCGCCAGCGCCCGTGGCGTAGCTCAGTTGCCCGGGTGTTGAATTGCGCCACACGCGTGTTTGCAAGCGAGTCCAGACCTGGCCTGGAAACAGACGAACTTCAGGTACCCCGGGTGTGAAGGCGCCCCAGCGCAGTCGCCCCGCACCGGCACCGTCCACCAGTCCTTTTCCTCGTTTAGACAGCGAAGTCTTGCGCACGGGATCTTTGACACCAGCTGCCCAAATGGCGGCCCGAACGCGGCGCGGCCCCACGTCTCGCACGTAGGTGCCACGTCCGATTCCCGCCAGCAGAAACCCTTCAATCGCCAGTTGCTCGTAAACATGGACCACAGTATTGCGAGCGATGCCCAGAGCCGCCGCCAAGGCCCGTGTGGGCGGGAGTTTCATGCCCGGCGCCAGTACTGATTCGCGAACGGCTTTTTGCAAAATCCTATAAAGCTGCCGTTGATCATATTCCGTACTTTCCGGGTCGAACTGGCGGAGCACCACATCAGGCAGTGCGGCCAGACCAGCAGTCGCTTTCGCGGCTTTTTTATTAGGGTTAATGCCCATAAATTGGTTCTATTAAATTGTTCATATTGGTTCTAATGATAGAGCCAATAGATTTTTATACTAAGTTTTCCATGTGGCAACTAAGGCCGCAGTGCCAAAAAAGGAGTAGCCCAATGAATACCTCTGTTCAGACCCGTACACCCACCGCTCATGGCGTGCGCACGGCCGATCACGGCGTGGCGAGCAAGGCGACCAACGCCAGTATTGATGCGCGTCGCGTCGCTGCGACACCGCGCGGCGTCGGAATCGGGTTCAACATCTACGCTGACCGGGCGTTGAATTCCGAAATTTGGGACGTTGAAGGCAAGCGCTACATAGATTTCGGCTCGGGCATTGCCGTTCTGAATACGGGGCACCGGCACCCGAAGATCGTGGAAGCAATCCGCGAACAGCTGGATCACTTCACTCACACAGCGTACCAGGTTGTGCCCTATGAGAGTGTGGTGTCGCTGGCCGAACGCATCAACGCTTTGACGCCCGGCAAACACGCGAAGAAAACCGCATTCTTCACCACAGGCGCCGAGGCAGTTGAGAACGCCATCAAGATCGCCCGCGCGGCGACCCGCCGACCCGGCGTGATTGCCCTGAGCGGCGGATTTCATGGGCGAACCTATATGGGCTTGGCCCTTACCGGCAAGGTGGTGCCCTACAAAACCGGATTTGGCCCGTTTCCGGCCAGCGTTTATCACGTGCCGGCGCCCATGGTGCTGCATGGCGTGTCGGTTGAGGATTCACTCAACGCCATCGCCCAGCTTTTCAAGGCAGACATCGAGCCCGAGCAGGTCGCTGCCATCATTGTTGAACCCATTCAGGGCGAAGGCGGCTTTTACGTGATGCCACCGGAGTTCCTCAAAGCGTTGCGCGAGATTTGCGATCGACACGGCATTTTGCTGATAGCTGATGAAATTCAGACTGGCTTCGCCCGTACCGGCAAGATGTTTGCCATGGAGCACATGGGCGTCACGCCTGACCTCATGACGCTGGCCAAAAGTCTCGCAGGTGGCATGCCGTTGTCTGCAGTTTGTGGACGCGCAGAGATCATGGATGCGCCCGCACCAGGCGGTTTGGGTGGCACCTATGCGGCCAATGCCCTTTCCATCGCCTCGGCTCACGCGGTGCTGGACGTCATTGCCGACGAAAAACTGGCAGACCGCGCGTCCAAACTGGGCCAGCGGCTGATGCAGCAGTTAACGATGCTTCGTGCCAAGGTGCCTGCCATTTCCGATGTGCGCGGTCTGGGTGCCATGGTTGCCATTGAGTTTGCCAAACCAGATGGATCGCCAGACCCGGAATTCACAAAAAAGGTTCAAAAGAAGGCGCAGGACGCAGGCCTTCTGTTGCTCACCTGCGGCGTCTACGCCAATGTGATTCGCTTTCTGTTTCCCTTGACCATCAGCGACGATGTGTTTGACGAGGGGATGGCGATACTTACGCAGGCCCTGAAGGACTGAACGAGCGGCGACTGCGCAAGGAGAATTGATGAGTACTTTTGGTATTGCTGGCGTACAAATGAATGTGTCCGCCTTTGTACCCAATCTGGAACGCATGGGCAACTGGATGCGGCATATCCGCCACCGGTTTCCCTGGGTGCGCATGGTTCTCTTCTCGGAACTGGCTGCGCATGGCCCGCGACAGACGCCTGAACCGCTTCCAGGTCCTACCGAGGACGCCATGTGTAAATTGGCCGCGGAAACCGGGCTCTGGATGATTCCGGGATCGTTGTTTGAAGAGGTCAAGCGACCGGATGGGTCCAGAGTCACCTACAACACCACGTCAGTCATCAATCCGAAGGGTGAGGTGATTCGGCGCTTTCGCAAGATGTTTCCGTTTCGGCCCTATGAGCACCATGTGGACGCGGGCAACGAATTTTGTGTGTTCGATGTGCCGGATGTTGGACGCTTCGGCGTTTCAATCTGCTACGACATGTGGTTTCCGGAAACCACGCGGACCCTGGTTGCCATGGGCGCAGAAGTCATCTTGCACCCGACCATGACGGACACCATAGACCGTGACGTGGAGCTGTCAATTGCCCGGGCGTCAGCAGTGACCAATCAGGTTTACTTTTTTGACATCAATGGAACCGGCGATGCGGGAACTGGCCGTTCAATCATCGTCGACCCTTCTGGCTACGTGCTGCATGAAGCCGGTGCGGGCGCAGAGGTTATGCCGATCGAGGTGGATATTGCAAAAGTCCGTCGTGAGCGCGAACGCGGTTTGCGCAGCAACCTCGGTCAGCCCCTCAAGAGTTTCAGAGATCGAAGTGTGGATTTCTCGGTTTACCAGCGCGGAAGCGGCGTCGATGCCTACCTGAACTCTTTAGGGGCGCTTACCAAGCCTGTTGACTGAGCGCCATGCGCACCGAATTGCGTTTTTCAAAACGTTGGTCGTGCCGAAGTGGCCGTACTGACGACGAAAGGACATCACCATGAAAAAGAAAGCAAAAGCAACCGCCAGCGACAACACCCTATCGCTTAGCCGCCACCGCAGCGTGTGGGAGATGCGTTCGGACGGGTGGATTGGGCTGGTTGATGACTTGGGCCATTTGTCCGAAATGTCGCGCGAAGCGCCAGAGTGGGAGGCCACGCGTGGTCGTGTGCGCCAGATTATTGAGACGCTGGTGCCCATCGAGAGCTATTGGGCATTCCCTGGTGGCAGAGTGTTCAACGAATTGGCGACCTGGGTGGAGCGTGGTGAAATGGCCCGCGCTCATATGGCCGCTCGGCGAATTCACCGCATGCTGGCCGGTCAGACTTACCGTCACTCGACCGCTTCAATTGACGATGTAGGCGATGGACCCTCGCAGATTGAGACGGACTCAGAGCGTCAGGCTCAATTGGCGCGACCGTATTTTGAAGTGTTGATTGTTGACGAGATGACCGCCGCCGAAGAAGACGCGTTGCGTCGCCGGGTGCAGCGCAAGCGCAGTCCGGATGACGAGTTTGTTTTTGACATTGTGGTGGTGCCCAGTTTTGAAGATGCGCTGATTGCGACATTGGTGAATTTCAACCTGCAGGCGGTAGTCATCCGCCACGGCTTTCCGTTCCGCTCGGTTTATCACAATGATTCGTTGCGCCGGTTTCTGGACAGCTCTGACCAGACTGTAGAGCACATGCCGGAGTCAGAGCGAGGCCCCTTGCTGGGTCAGCAGATTGCGCAGCTTCGCCCCGAGCTCGACCTTTACCTGGTGACCGATGTCAATGTGGAGGAGATTGCCGCCCGTGCGGGTGAGATCTTCAAGCGCATCTTCTTTCGGGAGGAGGATCACACCGAGCTTTACAGTTCCATCATGAAGGGCGTGGGTGTGCGGTTCAAGACCCCGTTCTTCAACGCACTGCGTGAGTACGCCAAGCAGCCCACGGGCGTGTTTCATGCCTTGCCACTGGCGCGTGGCAAATCCATCATGAACTCCAACTGGATCGGTGATTTGTTGCAGTTCTACGGCTCCAACCTGTTCATGGCCGAAACGTCGGCCACGTCCGGAGGTCTGGATTCCTTGCTGGATCCGATTGGCCCGTTGAAGGTTGCACAGGAGAGCGCTGCCCGCGCTTTTGGTGCGCGCCGCACCTTTTTTGCAACCAATGGCACATCGACCGCCAATAAGATCGTGGTGCAAGCGCTGGTCCGACCGGACGACATCGTGCTGGTCGATCGCAATTGCCACAAGTCGCATCACTATGGGCTCGTGCTGGCCGGTGCCCAGGTGGCCTATCTGGATTCATATCCGCTGGACGAATACTCCATGTACGGTGCGGTGCCGATCCGCCACATCAAGGAAACGCTGCTGGGTTTCAAGAAGGCCGGCACGCTCAACCGTGTGCGCTTGGTGTTGCTGACCAATTGCACGTTTGACGGCATCGTCTACGACGTGGAGCGCGTCATGATGGAATGCCTGGCCATCAAGCCGGATCTGGTGTTCCTTTGGGATGAGGCATGGTTTGCCTTCGCCTGTTGCCACCCGATTTACAGGCAACGCACTGGCATGGCCAGCGCGAAGAAGTTGGCCGAAGCCATGAAGACGGACGCCTACGCCAAACGCTACGCCGAGTTCAAGGCCGGCTTTGGTCCCAAAGACTGGGACAACGACAAAAAATTGCTTGATACACGACTTATGCCCGACCCGGCAAAAGCGCGTGTGCGGGTGTACGCGACCCACTCAACTCACAAGACGCTCACCTCTCTGCGCCAGGGATCGATGATTCATGTGTGGGACCAGGACTTCAAGGACAAGGCCGAGGAGGCCTTCCATGAGGCGTATATGACGCACACGTCGACATCGCCAAACTACCAGATTTTGGCTTCACTGGATGTTGGCCGGCGACAAGTGGAAATGGAAGGATACGAACTGGTTCAGCGACAACTGGAACTGGCCATGACATTGCGTGAGCAGGTGCTCACCCATCCGTTACTTAAAAAGTATTTCCGCTTCCTGCGCGTGAGCGATCTGGTACCACTGGAGTATCGCGAATCCGCCGTGGAGAGCTACTACAACGCCGAGACCGGCTGGAACAACCTCGACATGGCGTGGCGCACCGACGAGTTTGCCATGGATCCTTCGCGGGCCACACTCTGCATTGGCGCAACGGGGGTGGACGGCGACACGTTCAAGAACAAGTATTTGATGGATAAATACGGGATTCAGATCAACAAGACCTCGCGCAACACCGTGCTCTTCATCACCAACATTGGAAGCACTCGTTCTGCCGTGGCCTACCTGCTGGAAGTGCTGGTCAAGATCGCCCGTGATGTGGACCAGCGCGTGGCGGACATGAGCTCGATCGAACACACGATTCACGGCAAGCGGGTTCGCTCGCTCACGCTGGAGCAACCGCCATTGCCCAATTTTTCAGCGTTTCATTCGGCGTTTCGGGTCAGCAGTGCGGCTGGGCCGAACCAGACG
>JAHEBY010000122.1 GCA_024642025.1 Comamonadaceae bacterium
AGTCGGGCGTGAGCACCCAGGCGGTCCAGTTGGAGTAGTTCTTTTTCCAGTGGGTGGCAAGCTGGCTAAAAAACTCGCCGCCATCCTCCGTAAAGGCTTGCTCACGCCCCGCAACGCCCGCTACTTCAATGCGCTCGCCATACGGCGGGTTCAGCAGCATGATGCCCGGCATATCGGTGGGTGGCATGCGCTGCAGCGCGTCGCCGCCACGGAATTCAATAACGTCGGCCACACCGGCGCGCTCGGCATTGCGCTGTGCAAAATCGACCATGCGAAAAGCCACATCACTGCCAAATATGATAGATTTTTGGCCTTCAGCCCTCGTCACAATTGCGTTAGTTGCTTCTTCTTTTATAGCGCCCCAGACATGCTGCTGAAACGGAAGATACTTCTCGAATGCAAAGTGCCGGCCCATGCCGGGCGGTATGTTGCAGGCAATTTGCGCGGCCTCTATCGCTATGGTGCCGCTGCCGCAGCAGGGGTCATACAGGGGTAGCAGATCGGCATCGCCGTCAGCCCAGCCGCTGGCTGCAATCATGGCGGCCGCTAGCGTTTCTTTAAGAGGCGCTTCGCCCTTGTCTTCGCGCCAGCCGCGCTTGAACAGCGGCTCGCCCGAGGTGTCGATGTACAGCGAGCAACTGTCGGTGGTGAGGTGCGCGTAGATGCGCACGTCGGGCCATTGGGTGTTGACGTCCGGCCGTACGCCGTTGGCCTTGGCACGAAAGCGGTCGCACACCGCGTCTTTAATCTTGAGCGCGGCGAAGTTGAGTGACGTCAGCGGGCTGTGCTGCGCCGTTACCTCGACCTTGATGCTCTCTTTAGGGGTAAACCAGATTTCCCAGGCCACGTCGCTCGCCGCACGATACAAATCCTGCTCGCTGCGGTAGTCGGTGTAGCTCAGCTGCACCAGCACGCGCTGGCACAGGCGACTGTGCAGGTTCAGCCGCATGGCGTCGCGCCACGAGGCGCGCACCAGCACACCGCCACGGCGTACCAGCAAGTCATCGCCCATCAAACCGGTGAGGCCATGCACTTCGGCGGCGAGGTAGTCTTCCACGCCCGCCGCACATGGCAAGAAAAGTTGCAGTTGATTCATGAAGACATGGCCCCCACGCCTGTCACTGCGGGTACTGCGTTCATAAGTCTTTCCTCAAACTTGCCGTGGCGATTTTGAGGCCTTCCCGGTACTTGGCGACGGTGCGGCGGGCACATTCGATACCCTGCTCCTTGAGCATTTCAGACAGCTGGTTGTCACTGAGAGGCTTTTTGGCGCTTTCAGCGGCAATGAATTGTTTGATCAGCGCTCGCACCGCCGTGCTGGACGCATTGCCCCCCGATTCAGTGCCCAGACCCGAGCCAAAAAAGTATTTCAACTCGAAGGTGCCAAATGGCGTGGCCATGTACTTGGCGGTCGTAACCCGACTGATGGTGGATTCATGCAACCCCAGTTCATCGGCAATTTCGCGCAGCACCAGCGGGCGCATGGCCAGCTCACCGTGCATAAAGAAGTTTTTTTGACGGTCAACAATGGCGTTGCTCACCCGCAAGATGGTGTCGAAGCGCTGCTGTATGTTCTTGATGAACCAGCGCGCTTCCTGAAGACGTTGCTGCAACGCCGCGTAGTTGGCGACGTCCGTGCCACCGCCTTTGTGCAGTTTGAGCGCGTTGGCGTAGATATCGTGAACCCGTAACCGTGGCATCACATCCGGATTCAACACCACCCGAAAACGCGCGATCGCGCCGTTGCCCACTTTGGACACCAGCACGTCGGGGATCACAATATTGCGCTCAACACTCACAAAACGGCGGGCGGGCTTGGGTTCGAGCCGGGCAATGAGGGCTATCGCTTCGCGAGTCTGGGCATCCGTCCCGCCACACAGCTGCATCAGACGGCGCACATCACGGCGCGCCAGCAAGTCCATGGGATGGTCGCAAATTCGAAGCGCGAGCTTGATGATGGTTTGTTGATGCTCGTCCGGGGCAGCGCCGCCGTCGCCCGTTTGACTGTCCGACAATTGCGCGCGCAACTGCAGGCTCATGCACTCAGCCAGGTTTTGGGCCCCCACGCCTATGGGCTCCAGCGTTTTGAGCAGCGCATGGGCCACCGTCAAATGATGCATCAGCTCTTCAAGCTGCTCTTCGTCAACCGGTTGCAGGCCTTGAGCCAACTCCGCCAGCGGTTCTTCAAGGTAGCCATCTTCATTGAGCGATTCAATCAGAAACCGCAGTGCGCTCTGGTCTTCCGGTGACAGACGCAAGCCCAGCGCCTGGCGGTGCAAATGGTCCTGCAAGGATTCCTGCGTGCGTGCCAGCTCGGTTGCGTCGGGTTCGTCGTCCGTGGCAACGTTGTTGGCGCGAGCTTTGGCATCGCCACCCCACTCGCCCTCATCGCCCGACATGTCATGCGTGCCGTCACCGTCCCAGCTGGGTTCATCCTGAGCCGTCAACGGCGTGATTTCATCG
Source organism: Comamonadaceae bacterium (assembly GCA_024642025.1). Taxonomy (GTDB): domain Bacteria; phylum Pseudomonadota; class Gammaproteobacteria; order Burkholderiales; family Burkholderiaceae_C; genus Egaibacter. The sequence continues at coordinate 2,464 of JAHEBY010000122.1, forward strand.
TTATTTTGACTTGTAGCCCCCGCGCTTTCTGTGTAATTTGCTGCAAAATCAGGAGCAATTTCAGCCTCGCGTTCTGATTGGGGTACCGGCGCATCAGCCTGGTCAAGGCCAAACTCTTCGCGCGGCACATCGTCTTGCACCTGCTCCAAAAATGGATTGTCGTCGAGCATTTGCCCAACTTCCTGACTGAGCTCCAGCGTGGAGAGCTGCAGCAACTTGATCGACTGCTGCAGCTGCGGAGTCAGCGCCAGATGCTGCGAAACCCTTAGGGAAAGCCCAGGCTTCATCTACATGCGGAAATGTTCACCCAGGTACACACGGCGCACCTCGGCGTTGGCCACGATCTCGTCGGGCGTCCCCTCAGCCAGCACATTGCCGTCGCTGATGATGCAGGCGTGATCGCAAATGCCCAGGGTTTCCCGTACGTTGTGGTCGGTTATGAGAACGCCTATACCCCGATTCTTCAGAAAGCTGATGATGCGCTGAATCTCGATCACGGCAATCGGATCGATCCCGGCAAATGGTTCGTCCAGCAAGATGAATCGTGGCTGGGTGGCCAGCGCGCGGGCGATCTCCACCCGGCGGCGTTCGCCACCCGAAAGCGCCATGGACGGTGACTCGCGCAAATGCTCAACGCGCAGGTCTTGCAATAGCGCAGTCAGCCGCTTTTCAATTTCGTTTTTGGTGAGCGGCACGCCGCGCTCATCGCGCTGCAATTCCAGAACGGCACGTACGTTGTCTTCGACATTGAGTTTGCGAAAGATGGACGCTTCCTGTGGCAGATAGCTGAGGCCAAGCCGGGCACGCCGGTGAATCGGCATGTGACCGACCGACTGCCCGTCAATCAGCACGTCGCCGCCACTGGACCGGACCAGCCCGACGATCATATAAAACGACGTGGTCTTGCCGGCACCGTTGGGGCCCAGCAGGCCCACCACTTCGCCCTTGCGAACGGCCAGTGAGACGTCTTTGACAACCTTGCGGCTGCCGTAGGACTTTTGCAGGTGCACCGCCTCCAGACGGCTGTCAACTGGCGCGCCAACAGCTTGCGGCGACGGCGTGCTCATCGCAAAGGCGCGCTCGCTAACCGTGTTGTCCGTCACTTTTGCTCCGTTCCGGCAGGAGCAGTAGACCGCAACACCGGTGAAGGCAGACTGGAGGAAGCGCCTGGAGCAGCAGCCGCGGCGCGCGGTGTCAACATGGCCTTGACACGGCCATTGGTGGTGGCGGGCGAACCCTTGGTGACACCGCCGTCTACACTGAAGACCTCGCTGACATTGTCATAACTGATGACATTGCCAGTGATTTCGTCGTTTAACGTGGCGCCCAGATACCGTCGCAACTGCGCACGCTTGATGAATTTCACCGCGTCGGCTTTGCCATCGTATTCAATGGTTTCACTCTCGCCTTCGATGAATTCATCGACGCCCTCGCGCTTTTGCCTGAAAAAGGCCAGCTTGCCCGGCTCGGACAATACGGTTGCGTACTGAAAACCCTGCGGATCCTGCCGCACCGTCAATTGCGATCCACGAATGACGATCGTGCCCTTGGTCAACACCACGCGACCCGTGAACACGCTGACTTGCTTGATGTCGTCCTGCCTGAGGCTATCAGCCTCGATGTTCATGGGCTTGTCGCGATCGGCTTTTTCGGCCAAAGCCACACCGCACGCTGCACTCAATATCATGCCGGGCAGCAGGATGCGTGCCAACAATTGAGAAGGGACAGAAAAAAGTGGTTTCATAAAGGCACGAATCTTGCAGCAAAATTCTGCCTTTTCATTGTAGCGGGCAAATCTGCCGCTACATCGCCGCCCAGTGTCAGTTATCGACCGGCGCGAACTTCGGCGACCAAGTGGTCAACCACCTGCAACGCCCGGTCCATGCTCTTGGACAGCGTGCCGTCCGTATAAAACCGGCCTGCGACGCCCATTGCGGGAACGCCCTCAACCCGATAGGCATCCTGCAGCTGAGTGGCTTTCTTGGCGTTGGTGGCAACTGTGAACGAGTTGAATTGCGCCTCGAACTTGGCTTTGTCCACGCCCTGCTGCGCGACCCAGTCCACAATGGCTTCGGGCTTTTTAAGTGGCACACGCTCGACGTGAATGGCCTGGAACACCTTGCCATGCAGTTTTTCAACCAGGTTCATGGCCTCCAGGGCGTAATAGAGGCGCTGCAAAGGCACAAAATCGTCGCGAAACTGCACCGGCACGCGGCGCATCGACACGTCTTTGGGCAGCGTCTTGATCCAGGCCTCAAGCGCCGGTTCGAACGCGTTGCAGTGCGGGCACTCGTACCAGAAGAATTCCACCACCTCGACTTTGCCCTTGGCAGCCTCGACCGCGACTTTTTTGTCCAAAACGAGGTAGTCGTCTCCCACCACGGGCTTTTTCATCTGGGCATGGGCACTCAGTGGCCCCATGGCAGTGGCGGCCAGAACGGAACCACAGGTCAGGGAAAAGTCGCGTCGCTTCATCTATCAGTTCTCCTAAAAAAAATCGGACTCTGGCACCGCCCAATAGTTCAACTCTTGCCCGTACGTACGCTGCGGCGCTTAGCGTTGCACGCGCACGATTGCCGTATCAAAACCGGCGCCGTCGAGCTTTTCCTTCGCCTGGTCGGCATCGGCTTTGCGCTCAAAAGGACCGGCCCGGACCCGAAACACCGGGCGTCCGGCCTGCTCTCGTTCTGATACTTTGGCCTCAATTCCTGAAAATGACACTTTAGCCCGTTGCGCTTCGGCGTCTTCCGGCGTCCGGAAGGCGCCAGCTTGCACGAAATAAACGAACGGCTCCGCCGGGCCACCCCCCGCTTTGGCACGCGCCAGATCCCCGAGTGGATCATCCGACCGCACAGGCGCCTTGGCCTCTGGTTTTGGCACAACCGGCACCGCCACTCCGGGCATGGCTCCTGGCACCAGCACGGGGGCTGAGGCACCTCCTGTGGCCGGCGTTACCGGGCGAACAGGCGTCTTGCCATAAAGCGGCGCGTTGGGATCCCAATCCTTGTTCTTCTTGGCCTCATTCGCATCCTGCTCCGCAGAGTTGCTTTGGCTTTTGGAGATAAACGGAATCGGCACCTTCGTCACGTAGACCGCCACGGCCAGTGCAGCAGCCAGCCCAAACACGACGCCCACAATAAAGCCGATGGCCGTGCCCCCCCGGTGCTGCCGGCTACCCATTACCTTCGCCACACTTTTCGTCTTGGAAACCATGAAAAACCCCAATCAATCTACATTTTTTGTGGCGCACTGACTCCCAGCACCGCCAGACCATTGCGTAACACCTGCGCCGTAGCGGCCACCAGCGCCAGACGGGCCAGCTTGACCGGCTCCTCATCCACCAGAATGCGCTCAGCATCATAGTAACTGTGGTAGCCCGCCGCCAGGTCACGCAGGTAAAACGTTACATCATGTGGCGCGTGGTCTTGGGCCGCACTGGTAAGCATGTCAGGGTATTTGGCCAGTTGCAGCATCAATGCCATCGCTGGGGGGCTTTGCAGCGGGCCGAGATCGATATGTTTCAGACTGGCGGCATCACCACCCCAAGTCGCCAGCACCGAGCAAATGCGCGCATGGGCGTATTGCACGTAGTACACCGGGTTGTCGTTGTTTTTGGCAACCGCCAGGTCCACGTCAAAGACATACTCCGTATCTGGCTTGCGGCTGAGCAGAAAGAATCGCACCGCGTCCTTGCTGGTCCAGTCGATCAACTCGCGAAGTGTCACGTAAGACCCGCTACGTTTGGATATTTTCACCTCTTCCCCGCCTCGCATCACCCGAACCATGGTGTGCAGCACATAGTCCGGATAGCCTTGGGGAATGCCTACATTGGCCGCTTGCAGACCGGCCCTGACTCGCGCAATGGTGCCGTGATGGTCGGTGCCCTGAATGTTCACAACCTTCTCGAAACCCCGCTCCCACTTGGTGATGTGATACGCCACATCGGGCACAAAATAGGTATAGGTGCCGTCGCCCTTGCGCATGACGCGGTCCTTGTCGTCGCCGTAGTCGGTCGACTTGAGCCACAGCGCGCCGTCCTTCTCGTAGGTTTTTCCTGCATCCGCCAGCTTCTTGACGGCGGCGTCAACCTTGCCCGTCAGGTAGAGGCTGGATTCAAGATAGTAGTTATCAAAGTTGACATCAAATGCCTGCAAATCCAGATCCTGCTCATGGCGCAAATAGGCCACGGCGAACAGCCGGATGTCGTCCAGGGCGTTGATGTCACCCGACGCCGTGAACTCTCGGTCATCTGATTTGACCGTCTTTTTTTCCAGAAAGTCGGCGGCAATGTCGGCAATATAGTCACCGTTGTAGGCGGCGGCGTTCTCGCCACTGGGCCACTGCGCATCGCCGGGTTTGACACCCCTCGCGCGCAACTGGGTGCTGTGAGCCAGTGTGGCAATCTGCACGCCAGCGTCGTTGTAATAAAACTCGCGGTAAACGTTCCAGCCCTGCGTGGCTGCCAGGTTACATATGGCATCGCCCAGCGCGGCCTGTCGGCCATGGCCGACATGCAGCGGACCGGTCGGGTTTGCCGACACAAACTCCACCATCATGCGCTTGCCGTTGGTCGGTTGCCTGCCAAAACTGTCGGCTGCTTGCAGAACCTCGCGAACGATCTGCTGTTTGGCCTCGGGCTTCAGGCGGATGTTGATAAAGCCGGGACCCGCAATGTCGACAGCCTCCACCCAAGCCTTGAAATGCTCCGTTTTCAGTAGCTGCTCACGAAGTTCCTCTGCCGCCTGACGCGGGTTTTTCTTTAAAGATTTCGCCAGCTGCATGGCCGCAGTGGACGCAAAATCCCCATGTGCGGCGACCTTGGGTGACTCAAACGCGGCTTTTTCACCGGCGCCGGGTAATAACCTGTTCAGCTCAGCGGCCAGGCTGCTGAGCAATTCTTTTTTAACGGAGAGCATGGTGTGATTTTACGAGGCCGGCATGGTCGACCCGTTGCGCTTCCAGAAACCCGCCTGGCTGAAGTTGAGTTTCAGGAAATCGATCCACAACCGAACGCGCAGCGGCAAGTGCTTGCGTTGGGGAAACACAGCATAAATGCCGTTGTGCGGCGCTGCAAATTCGTCCAGCACGACGACAAGCTGGCCCGAGGCGACTTCGGCGTCCACTTCCCAGCTGCTGCGCCAGGCAATACCGTAGCCAGCGAGGCACCAGTCATGCAGGACCTGGCCGTCCGAGCAATCCAGCGGGCCCCCCGGCTTGAGGTGAATGACCTCTGGCGTCGGCTTGCCGGACCCCGCCCGCGCTGCCCCGCCGGGTTTGGTGT
>JAHEBY010000123.1 GCA_024642025.1 Comamonadaceae bacterium
GCCAATCTGACGTTCCCGAGATTCCAGAGCTCACCTGGTTTTTGACCTGCGTCACCGGCAAGGGCGTGTTAAACCGGGCCCACGCCTACAAGGCAGCGGTCGACAAAAATGCTGCTACAGGTGCCGACACCGATGCCGACGTAACCGCCGGCCTGTTCATGTATCCGGTGTTGATGGGCGCCGACATTCTGATGTTCAACGCCCACAAGGTGCCGGTGGGCCGCGACCAGGTGCAGCACATTGAGATGGCACGCGACATGGCTTATAGCTTCAACCACCGTTATGGCGAGCACTTTGTGCCGCCCGAAGCCGTCATAGAGGAATCTGTCGCCATATTGCCGGGACTTGATGGTCGGAAGATGAGCAAGAGCTACGACAACACGATTCCGCTGTTTTCCTCGATCGAGCAGTTAAAAAAGCTGATCGGCGGCATCGTCACGGACTCGCGTGCGCCCGGTCAAGCCAAAGACACCGAGGGATCGGCGCTATTCCAGATATACCAGGCGTTTGCAACAGAAGCGGAGACGGCCCAATTCAAACAGGCCTTCGCAGACGGCATTGCCTGGGCCGATGCCAAAACAACCCTTTTCGAGCGCGTGAACCACGAAATTGCACCCATGCGCGCGGCCTACCTCGAGCTGACCAGCCACCCCGAACGCATCGAAGACATCCTGCGCGCGGGCGCTGCAAAGGCCCGCAAGCTGGCCACTCCGTTCATGGGCCGGTTGCGGCATGCCGTGGGTCTGCGCGACTTGCGCACGCAAACCACAAGGAAAGCCGTCAAAGCTACCCGGGCCAGCCTGCCCGTTTTCAAGCAATACCGCGAATCGACAGGCCTGTTCCATTTCAAACTGGTGGATTCTCAGGGCCAATTGCTACTGCAAAGCCAAGGCTTTGCGTCGCCCAAAGACGCAGGCAAAGTCATTGCATCGTTAACTCAAGACGGGACGGCGGCGCTGGCCGAACTGGGGGCACAAGTAGCAGTTGCGTCGCGGGCAGACCTACCCGAGGTGAGCGCAGCATTGCAACTTCTCCAGGCTGAAAAGAGCGGGGCCAAATAGGCCCGTTTCAGTCTACAGAGTCAGGATCACCACACTAGCTGGTGCCCTTCATCCTATTTGCAACATTTTGGGCAAATGTCCATGTCACAAGTTGGCCTGTCTGAGCTATTTGCGCTGCGTCCGTTCATCCGGTTCTGGATAGCCCGCATTTCGGGCACTACTGCCAATCAGATGCTCATGGTGGCCGTGGCCTGGCACATGTACGACATCACGTCCAGCGCATGGGATCTCGGGCTCGTTGGCCTCTTTCAGTTTGTTCCCGCTCTTTTATTGACACTACCTGCGGGGCACGCGGCAGATCGGTGGCATCGTGGTCGTATCGTCGCCACGTGCATGCTGGTTCAGGCTGGCGTCGCCATCATGCTGGTGCTTGCAACGCTGTACGGCATGGCCACTCGCGAGCTGATATTGGGTATTTCGGTCGTTTTGGGCATTACACGGTCTTTTCAAATGCCCGCGCACCAGGCACTCACGCCTTTACTGGTTCCGCAACGGATGCTGCAGCCGGCGATTGCACTGAGCTCAAGCGGCATGCAAGCGGCCGTCATTTGCGGCCCTGCCCTGGGTGGCCTGTTGTACACAACCGGGGCACATACGGTCTATATCTGTTGCGCCGCGTTGCTGTTGTTTTCTGGCGTGTTGACGATGCAGGTCAAATACACCCACCGCGCCTCGAGTCTCGCTGCCAGCTTGCGTAGTGTGCTGGCGGGTGCCGAATTTGTTTGGCACCGTAAAGCCCTGCTGGGCGCCATCTCATTAGACCTTTTTGCAGTGTTGCTGGGTGGCGCCACCGCATTGCTGCCTATTTATGCGCGCGACATCTTGCATACCGGACCCGAAGGACTAGGCCTGCTGAGGGCCGCGCCAGCCATTGGCGCATTGATCACCTCGCTGATTCTGATGCGATGGCCCATACGCCGCCGGGTGGGACATCGCCTGCTCGGTGCCGTCGCTGTTTTTGGTATGGCCACGCTGGCGTTTGGCCTGTCCACGCACTTTGGACTGTCCATGCTCGCGCTGGCCATCACTGGTGCGGCGGACAATGTCAGCGTTGTGACCCGCCAGACCCTGGTGCAACTGGACACGCCAGACGACATGCGCGGCCGCGTGTCGGCGGTCAGCTCCATATTCATCGGCGCGTCGAATCAACTGGGTGAGTTTGAATCAGGTGCGACAGCCGAGTTGCTGGGACCAGTGGGCTCAGTCGTCTTGGGCGGCCTTGGAACCATCGTCGTGGCAGCGGCGTGGCTGCGATTGTTTCCGGCCTTGGCTAAACGCGACACTTTCGAGTAATCCCCTCCTGAAATTTCACGAAATCCCCTATCGGGATGTCGGGATTAAATTGCCTAGTCAAACAGAGCCTTGACATTATTTGCTTAGGCATTTAATATGCCGGCCATGAGTTCGGCATCCAAAAAACCAATCGTTGAAGAGACCTTTTATTCGGCGGGCAACTACCAAACCGAACAAAGCGTCGGCTATCTGATTCGTCGCGTCATGACCACCCTGTCCCAGGAGATAGACCGGCAGTTGGCCGACAGCGACCTGACCAACGCACAGTGGTTGCCGCTTCTCAAGCTTCATATTCAAAAAACATCAACCGTTGCCGAATTGGCGCGCGAGTGCAACCTGGACGCCGGCGCCATGACGCGTTTGCTTGATCGGATGGAAGCCAAGGGCCTATGCCGCCGCACGCGATCTGAGGCCGATCGCCGAGTGGTCAATATCGAGTTAACCGAGTCGGGTACCGAGACTGCCAAAGGCATTCCGGCGATCTTGTGCCAGATTCAAAACGCCCACCTTGCGGGGTTTTCGCGCGAAGAGTTTGAACTACTCAAGGGCTTTTTGCTCCGCATCCTGGCCAACGCTCAACTTACTGCAGAAATCCCCGCCAATGACAAATAGCAAACCACGCCATCGAACCTTGCGGTCATTCATCGCGGGCGCGCGTCTGCTCGCAATGGCCGGTACGGCGGGCGTCGCCGTTGTAGTCCTATCAGCCTGCGCGGATATGTCGGGCATCCATTCGCAAGCCAGCCTGCGAACCGCAGAGTCTCTGGGCTTGGCCAGCGATGCGGCCCAAGCCACGCCGATCATCGTCGCTGACACGTGGTGGCAAGGCTTTGGAGACCCGCAACTCAACCAGCTGATCGACACTGCGCTGGCCAACAACCCCAGCCTGAAAATCGCACAAGCACGTATTCGGCGGGCCGGGGCAGGCGTTTCACTCGCGGGAGCCAGCGACGGGCCACAGCTGGGCGCCACGCTGGACGCGACACGGCAAAAATTTACCGCCAATGGCGCGATACCACCCCCCTTGGCAGGCGCCATTCTTAACAGCGGCACGGCACAGTTGTCTGGCAGTTGGGAACTGGATTTTTTTGGCAAAAATCGAGCCGCGCTGGACGCGGCCCTGGGTACCGTCAAGGCAGCCCAGGCTGACGCCCAAGCGGCGCGCGTTTTGTTGGCCAGCAGCGTTACACATAGCTACTTCCAGATGCTGCGCCTGAACGACCAACTGGGCGTCGCCAACCACTTGCTGGCCCAGCGTGTTCAGGCCCTCAAGCTGGTGCAAAACCGCGTCGAGGCCGGGCTGGACACTCGACTCGAAAAGACTCAGGGCGAAGGTGCGCTGCCAGACGCTCGCCTGCAAATCGAGGTACTGCAGGAACAGATGGCGCTGGCGCGGAACGCACTGAATGCCTTGACTGGACAAGAAAATAACGCTAGAGCCCTCGAATTAATTAGCTTGTCAGCTATTCATTCAATAGCAATTGGCACAACGATTCCGTCCGACTTGCTGGGTCGCCGCGCCGATGTTGCAGCTGCCCGCTGGCGCGTACAGGCCGCAACGCATGAGGTAGACAATGCGAAAAGTCAGTTTTACCCCAACATCAACCTTGTCGCCTTCGCCGGCCTGTCCAGCATTGGATTGGACCGACTGCTGCAGGCCGGCAGCTCGCAGTGGGGCATTGGACCAGCCCTGCGCTTGCCACTGTTCGACGGTGGGCGGCTGCGCGCCAACTTGTCGGGAAAAACCGCCGAACTGGATGCCGCCATTGAGAGCTACAACGCCGCCGTCATCGAGGCCGTGCACGACGTGGCAGACCAGCTCGCATCCATGCAAGGCATCAAACGGCAACAGACGGAGCAGCGCGCCGCCCAGACGTATGCAGAAACAGCCTACGAGATCGCCGTAAAGCGCTATGAGGCCGGACTGGGTAACTACCTGACTGTAATCAACGCGGAGAGTGCCGTACTCAATCAGCAGCGCACAGGCGTTGACCTGGGTGCCCGTGCGCTTGACACGCAGGCTGCCCTGATCCGCGCACTCGGAGGTGGCTATCAAGCCGAAACAACCGGGACGAACATCACGCAGCTGCGCACCACTGAAACAAATTGACCAATTCTTACGCCCAAACACCATGAGCACACCTGAAAACACCGCACTTCCCGGCCCTGCGCCCAAAGCTCCGGGCAACCCTGCCCGTAAAAAGGCCCTGATCACGCTGGCCAGTCTGGTTGTCATAGGTGGCCTGGGCTGGACCGCCTATGAATGGCTGGTGGCACGTCATTATGAGGACACGGACAACGCTTATGTGCAAGGCAATGTCATCCAGATCACACCGCAGATTGGCGGTACGGTGACAGCCATCATGGCCGACGACACCGACTTCGTGAAAGCCGGGCAAGCGCTGGTGCAACTGGACCCTGCCGACGCCCACGTCGCGCTGGAGCAGGCCGAGGCCAATCTGGCTCAGGCCGTTCGCCAGGTGCGCACGCTATACGCCAACAATGCCAGCCTCGGCGCACAAATTGCCCTGCGGCAGGCCGACGTCGCCAAAGCACAGACGCAAGTTGAGCGCGCCACCGACGACCTCAATCGGCGCAAGGCGCTGGCCAGCGATGGCTCCGTTTCCAAAGAAGAGCTCAACCATGCGCAAAGTCAGCTCGACGACAGCAAGAGCGCCATGGCCTCAGCGCTGGCGGGCGTGGCGGCGGCGAAAGAGCAACTCGCCAGCAACCGGGCGATGACCGAGGGCACTACAGTTGACAAGCATCCCAGCGTTTTGGCTGCGGCGGCGCGGGTACAGGAGGCCTGGCTGGCCACCCAGCGCGCCGCACTGCCCGCTCCGGTAGATGGCTTCGTCGCACGGCGCACAGTTCAGCTGGGTCAGCGGGTTGCCCCGGGCACCCCCACGATGTCCATCGTTCCACTCAACCAGGTCTGGGTGGATGCCAACTTCAAGGAAGTGCAGCTGCGAAACATCCGTATCGGCCAGCCCGTCAAGCTCACGGCAGACCTTTACGGCAGTAAAGTCGAATACAAGGGCACCGTGGCTGGCTTGGGCGTGGGCACCGGCGCGGCTTTTGCGCTGCTGCCAGCCCAGAACGCCACGGGCAACTGGATCAAGGTGGTGCAACGGGTGCCGGTGCGCGTCACGCTTGACCCTGCACAAATTGCCAAGAGCCCGCTGCGGGTAGGACTTTCCATGATGGCAACGGTTGACGTGAGCAATCAGGACGGCAAGATGCTGGCCGACGCGCCCCGGGCCGCAGCACCCGCTGAGACTGCAGTGTACGACGCGCTAGGTACGGGCGCTGCTGAAGACGTGCGAAAAATCATCGCGGCCAACATGGGTGGCCACTAGGCGCCGGTCACGCCATGTCTGGCCCTGCCCCTGCCCCTTCCGCCCCCTTACCCGCGTTGGAGGGTTCCGCGCGTGTCATAGGCACCATAGCCCTCTCGCTGGCAACGTTCATGAACGTGCTGGATTCGTCTATTGCCAACGTGTCGCTGCCCGCCATTGCAGGCGACCTGGGCGTCAGTGCCAACCAGGGCACCTGGGTTATCACCAGTTTTGGTGTGGCCAATGCCATTGCGCTGCCCCTGACCGGCTGGCTATCCCAGCGATTTGGCCAAGTGCGCCTGTTTATCACCAGCGTTTTGATGTTTGTGTTGACATCATGGTTGTGTGGTCTGGCGCCCAACATGACGACCCTGATCATTTTCAGGGCCATGCAAGGATTTGTGGCCGGGCCGATGATTCCACTTTCTCAAGGCCTTTTGCTGGCCAGTTATCCGCCCGCACTGGCGGGGCTGGCGATGGCCATGTGGGCCATGACCACCCTGGTGGCGCCCGTCGTCGGGCCATTGCTGGGTGGCTGGATTACCGACAACATCTATTGGTCGTGGATTTTTTACATCAATATCCCCATTGGCATATTGGCTGCATTTCTCGTCTGGACCATCTACCACAAGCGCGAAAGTGTGACTCGCAAACTGCCGATTGACAGCATCGGGCTGGGTCTGCTGGTTGTGTTTGTTGGCGCCTTGCAGATCATGCTCGACAAGGGCAAGGAGCTGGACTGGTTTCACTCGCCAGAAGTGACCGCGCTGGGTATCGTCGCCTTGGTCGGGTTTGCGTTTTTCGTGGCGTGGGAGTTGACTGAAGAACATCCGGTGGTGGATTTGCGACTGTTTAAAAGGCGTAACTTCTGGTCTGGCACATTGGCCATTTCGGTGGGGTACGGCTTGTTTTTCGGCAATGTGGTGTTGCTGCCGCTCTGGCTGCAGCAGTTCATGGGATACCCGTCCACCGACGCCGGCATGCTCTTGGCGCCAGTCGGCATTTTTGCCATTATTCTGTCGCCCATCGTGGGCAAAAACGTCGGCAAGGTGGACCCGCGCTATATGGCCAGCTTTGCGTTTGCCGTCTTTTTTGTGGTGCTGTACATGCGGTCTCATTTCAGCACACAGGCAGACTTTGGAACCATCATGATCCCGACCGTCATTCAGGGTGTCGGCATGGCATTTTTCTTTATACCGCTGTCGGTCATCCTGCTATCCGGCATATCGCCAGACAAAATTCCCGCAGCGTCCGGCCTGTCCAGCTTCGTGCGCGTGGTAGCAGGCTCCTTTGGCACGTCCATCGCTACCACCGCGTGGCAGGACCGTGCCGCCATTCATCACGCGCAATTGGCTGAATCGGTCAACCTCGGTAGCCCTGCAGCCAATCAAATGCTGGCCGGCTTGGGCGCCGCTGGCATGAGCCCGGACCAGGCGCTGACCCAGATCAACCGCTTGGTCGACCAGCAAGCCTATATGTTGGCTGCCAACGACGTGTTTTACATCTCGGCCTTGATGTTTCTGGTGTTGATACCGATCGTTTGGCTGTCGCATCCGATGCGGGCCAAGGACGACAGGCAGAGTGCAGGCCCCGCAGATGCGGCCGCAACAGCCCACTAACCCCAAATTTGGAGCGAGTTGCCTGCGACCCCGGACTGTTAGAATTCAAGCCGACCGGAATCGGAGAGGTGGCAGAGTGGCCGAATGTACCTGACTCGAAATCAGGCGTACCGCAAGGTACCGTGGGTTCGAATCCCACCCTCTCCGCCAATGAGTCCGGGCCCTCAACGTTCAAAGTCCTTTCGTATTGGAAAGCCCCGCGCCATGCGGGCTACAGCGCGGTTCTGTCATTCTCTAAATCGCAAATTTCCTCTCTTTTTGCTTTTTCCATCCCTATTTCCGGACCTTTTCTCGGTGAGGCACTACGCCGGTACAGCAAAGTATCTCGTTCTCAACAAAGCACCAGCCGTCAACATCACTAGATAAACGCGATTGGCAGCTCCGCGCCTCTTTCGAATACAACGCCTGATAGGCCCCAA
>JAHEBY010000124.1 GCA_024642025.1 Comamonadaceae bacterium
CATCATGCTGGAGGAGCGCGCATCCCTGTCGCCGGACGCGATGACCGGGCTGGAGGCGTCGCTGCGTTTCCCCGGCAAGGAAACGATGGAGACCCGCATTTTTGGACGCCTGTCTGCGTGGCAAAACTGGATTTTCATCCGGCCCAACGCCGTGGGTGAGGAGGGCGCGCTGAAACTGTTCGGCACCGGCAAGAAGGCGAAATTTGACTGGAAAAGAGTCTGAATACTTTGCGGGACAGATCTTCAGCTCTGTCCTCAACTGATTAGGAGAACACCATGAGCACGATTGACCTGCAAGCCAAGATTCCCAACAACATCCATCTGGGCGACAACCGTCAGCTGCAGCGCGCGCTGGAGCACTGGCAGCCTGCCTTCATGAACTGGTGGGACGAAATGGGCCCGAGCGACTTCAAGGCCAACGAGGTTTACCTGCGCACCGCCGTGGGTGTGGACGCAGCCGGCTGGGCCAGTTACGGTTACACCCCCATGCCCGACTACCGCTGGGGCATCTTCATGGCGGATCAGGAACCCGGCCGAAAGATCGGCTTTGGCGACCACATGGGGCAGGACGTCTGGCAGGACGTGCCCGGCGAATACCGCAGCACCTTCCGCCGCCTGATCGTCACGCAGGGCGACACCGAGCCGGCCTCGGTCGAGCAGCAGCGCCTGCTGGGCCACACCGCACCCAGTCTGTACGACCTGCGCAACCTGTTTCAGGTGAACGTGGAAGAGGGCCGTCACCTGTGGGCCATGGTGTACCTGTTGCACGCGCACTTTGGCCGCGATGGCCGGGAAGAGGCCGAAGAACTGCTCATGCGCCACAGCGGCGACGCCGACAAGCCACGCATTCTGGGCACCTTCAACGAGCCGATGGACAACTGGCTGAGCTTCTTCATGTTCACGTACTTCACCGACCGTGATGGCAAGTTCCAGCTGAAGTCGTTTGCCGAATCCGCGTTTGACCCGCTGGCCCGCACCACGCGCTTCATGCTGACCGAAGAGGCGCACCACATGTTTGTGGGCGAGACTGGCATTGGCCGCGTGATCAAGCGCACGCTGGAGGTCATGAAAGAACTCAAAACGCAAGACCCGCAAACCTTGCGCAACGCTGGCGTGATCGACCTGCCCACCATCCAGAAATTCATGAATTACTGGTTCACCTCGTCGCTGGACCTATTTGGCTCCGAAGCGTCCTCCAATGCCGCCAATTACTTTTCCAATGGCATCAAAGGGCGCCCGGACGAAGGCCGGTTTGCCGACCACGTTGAGCTGAACACCGAAATGACTATTCAGGTGCCAGACGGGCAGGGCGGCATCACAGCGCAAACCATCTCCACCCGAAACGGCATGAACGAGGTAACACGGCTGGAATATGTAAAAGACTGCAACGTGGGCGTGACGCGCTGGAACATGGCCATCAAGCGTGCGGGTGAAGATTTTGAGTTTGCCCTGCCGTCAACCCGCTTCCGCCGTGACGTGGGCAGCTGGGCCGGAGCGCATGCAGACCCTCAGGGAAACCCCATCAGTGCTACGGAATTCGAAGCGAAGAAAGACCATTGGTTGCCGACTGCAAGCGATATATTCTTTGTGAAGAGCCTGATGCAGCGGGTCACCGATGCCGGCAAGATAGCCGCATGGATTGCCCCTCCGGACCGTGGCATCAATGCAAATCCGGTAGATTTCGAGTACGTGAGGCTTTAGGCACCCCTGGAGAACTCTTGGTGCCCCCCGCAATGAATTCATTTCCCGACGGGTTTCGCGCGCTGATTTTGGGGGCATCTGGCGGTATTGGGTCTGCTTTTGCACGCCAGTTGCAATTGATTCCGGGTTGTGCCCAAATTGTGAAGCTGCACAGACGTTCCGAGCCTGAAATCGACTTTGATCATGAGGCAACGATTGAGCGGGCAGCCGTGTCCTTGGCGGCGCAGGCGCCATTTCATCTGATCATTAATGCGATTGGCGTTTTACATACGCCCACCTATCCGCCAGAGAAAAAGCTCGAATCCTTGAGTTATGACCAGTTTCTGCAAAGTTTTCGCACGAACACATTTGGCCCCGCGATGGTCATCAGGCACTTCTCCGGACTGCTCGACACGCAGCGTGGTGTCATGGCCTCATTGTCGGCCAAGGTTGGCAGCATCGAAGATAACCGGCTGGGCGGCTGGTACAGCTATCGTGCTTCCAAAGCTGCATTGAACATGCTGATCAAAACGGCAGCCATTGAGATCAAACGCAGACAGCCAAGTGCCGTGATAGTGGCCTTGCACCCGGGCACCGTCAATTCGGAATTGTCCCGTCCCTTCGATGGTGCCCGAATCGGACAGGATGCAGATGCCGCAGCCGCTAAAATGCTTGAGGTACTGGACCGGCTCACTCCAGATGAGACGGGGCAGTTTTTTGCTTACAGCGGAGAGCGTCTCCCCTGGTAGCTTCGTAGCGCAACGCTTCCTATGGCCCAAAGCCCGAAAATAACCTATTTGTCAATGCAGTGGAAGCAGTGGATTCAGGAAAACCTGGCCCGCGGCTGTACTGTGGATTCGATGGTCGATGTGATGGCCGCGCAGAATTTTGAACGGGCGTCGGCCAACCGGTTTATTCGCGATATTGCGGCAGGTGGCGTCAGTTCGTTGCCTGTGACCGTTCAGGCCGCGCCAGCGCCCGCAAGCCGGCAAGGCGCCGCCTATCAATACGAAAAGCCGCTGTTTCATCAACCGGGTAATGTCATCAAGACGCCCGACCGCGATGTGCGGGTCACGTTCAGAATGAAGCAGCCCGTCGTCGCAGTTTTTGACAATCTGCTGTCACCCGATGAGTGTGCCGAGTTGATTCGTCTTTCCAGCATCAAACTGAAGCGGTCCACGATTGTTGATCCCAAGACCGGCCGGGAGGAGGTGATTGATGATCGCAGCAGCTTTGGTACGTTTTTTACCCACGATGAGAGCGACTTTGTTGCCAGTCTGGAGCGCCGCATCAGTGTCGTCATGAATCAGCCCATAGAGAATGGCGAAGGTTTGCAGATACTCAACTACAAAGTTGGCGGAGAGTACAAGGCCCACTTCGACTACTTTACGCCCAGTGACTCCGGAAGCGCAGTGCATCTAGCGAACGGTGGCCAGCGCGTCAGCACGTTGATCATGTACCTCAATGACGTCGAGCAGGCCGGTGAAACGATTTTCCCGGAGATTGGCCTGACCGTCACGCCCAAGACCGGCTCGGCGGTCTACTTTGAGTATTGCAACAGCCAGAATCAGCTGGATCCACTCACACTGCACGGCGGGGCACCTGTGCAGGCTGGTGAAAAGTGGATTGCGACCAAGTGGATGCGCCAGCGTCGCTATGGCGGTTAAAGAATCGGCGAATGCCCAACCTACGCTTGGGATTCTTCGAGATCGATCTCCACCGTAAGCGCTTCGCCTATCGTGGCCAGTTGGGCGGCGAGCTCGTCCAGGTCCAGCGTTTGCGGGACTTTGATGGTGGCCACGGCCTCAAACAGCTGATCGCCGCTCATGGGCGCGCTGGAAACGCTGGTATCCATCTCGCTCACACTGATGTTTCTCGCCGCCAGCGCGCCAGATACTTCACGCACAATGCCTGCGCGGTCGTTGCCGACAATACTTAATCTGAACCGGCGCTGCTTGCCTGCGTCCGGTGTATGGTTGCTGGACGCCACGACCACTGAAAAATCGTCGCCTGACAACGCCATCAAGGCGGCGCGAAGTGCCGCAAAATGCGCGTCGCTCACCTCAATCTGCACGATGCCGGCAAATTGGCCGGCCAGCTCGCTCATGCGGCTCTGAAGCCAGTTGCCACCATGCTGGTTGACGGTTTTCGCCAGTTTCTGGACCAGCCCGGGCTGGTCAATGCCAACAAAGGTAAATACGGTAGTAGTGGTCATTTTTTTCTCCTGAAAGGGCGACAATGCACCAGTCGTCAATTAAACCCGACCGTTTCGTCATACGGTTTAAGTTTCGTCTAAGGACTGCCGCACACACTGTGCACACAGCAATCGCAAATGGCTGTGTCCCACGGTCTGTATGAATCATGCCACCGCTCCCCGCACTATCAAAATCGCATCCCATGTCACGAGCCAAACGAACTGCGCGCCCAGTCACCGATGAAGACTGTATTCTGGTTTTGCAGGGCGGTGGGGCCCTGGGTGCCTATCAGGCGGGCGTATTTGAAAAGCTGAGTGAAAGCCATGACCCGGTCTTATGGGTCGCCGGCATTTCGATCGGCGCCATCAATGCAGCCCTGATTGTGGGGAACCCTCCGGCCTCCAGGGTTGCCAAACTGCGCGAATTCTGGCAACTCGTGAGCTCTTCTGCAGCGTTGCCAGACCTTACGCCCAATCCAGCTGCTCGCCAGGCTGTCAACGAGGCCAGCGCCACGCACGGCATGCTGTTTGGTGTGCCGGGATTTTTCGCGCCGCGCTTTCCGCCAGCGCTGTTCCAGCCGCGTGGCACGCCTGGCGCGATCAGCTACTACGACACAAGGCCGTTGCTGCAAACGCTTGAAAGCATGATTGATTTTGATCTGATCAACTCGGGCTGTGTACGCTTGTCGGTTGGTGCCGTGAACGTGCGTACTGGCAACTTTGAGTATTTTGACTCGGCCAAGCAGCGCATTGACGCCCGTCACGTCATGGCCAGTGGTGCGCTGCCACCGGGCTTTGCACCAGTCGAAATCGATGGCGAGCATTACTGGGATGGTGGCCTGGTTTCGAACACTCCACTGCAATATGTACTGGACCAGCCGGGCGAACGCCGACGGCTTGTCTTTCAAGTTGACTTGTTCGCGTCCACCGGCGAGATGCCGTTGACGCTGCCTGAAGTGACCGAGCGTGAAAAGGACATCCGGTTCTCCAGTCGAACCCGATTGAACACAACCGTTGAGCTTGAGCGCAGAATGGTTGCGCAGGCGGCGCACCGCCTGAGGGCCCGATTGCCGGCGAAGTTTCGTGATGACCCGGATCTGCTGGCCTTGTCGCAAGTATGTGGCGCTGGTGCGGTCGACGTGGTGCACCTGATTTACCGATCCAAACACTATGAAACCCAGTCGAAAGACTACGAATTTTCGCGGCTTTCGGTGCAGGAACACTGGGACGCGGGACGTGCCGATATGGCGCATACCTTGCGCCATCCACGTTGGCGGGCGCGGCAACCCGAATCAGGTGGCGTACAGATATTCGATCTCACGTCCGACAGACCTTCCTCAACCCGGCCTGCCTTATGAACATTGAAGACGTCAAACGCACTGCATTCGCGATGCCGCTCACCAGTCCCGCGTTTCCACCGGGGCCCTACC
This sequence comes from Comamonadaceae bacterium, assembly GCA_024642025.1. GTDB lineage: Bacteria > Pseudomonadota > Gammaproteobacteria > Burkholderiales > Burkholderiaceae_C > Egaibacter. The sequence continues at coordinate 5,305 of JAHEBY010000124.1, forward strand.
GGTTTCGTGATCGCGAATACCTGATTGTGTCTTACCGCACCGATCCCGACGCCCTGCGCGCCGTTGTGCCCGAGCCGCTGCAGGCAACGGATGCAATCGTGAAGTATGAATTCATTCGGATGCCCGACTCCACCGGTTTTGGTGATTACACCGAATCCGGCCAGGTGATTCCGGTCACTTTTGAGGGAAAGCAGGGCGGCTACGTGCACGCCATGTATCTGAATGATGAATCACCCATTGCTGGCGGGCGAGAGCTATGGGGCTTCCCGAAGAAGCTGGCCACGCCTTCCATGAGCGTTGAGAAAGATACACTCCTTGGAACACTGGATTATGGTCCGGTGCGGGTGGCAACCGCCACGATGGGTTACAAACATCGCACGCTAGACTCCTCTTCTGTGCTCAAAAATATGCTGGAGCCAAGTTACCTGCTCAAAATCATTCCCCACGTGGACGGCAGTGCGCGCATTTGCGAATTGGTGCGTTACTACCTGGAAGACGTGACCGTCAAGGGCGCCTGGTCGGGTCCGGCCGCGCTGGAGCTTGCGCACCATGCGCTTGCGCCCGTTGCACAACTGCCAGTGCTGGAAGTGATTTCGGCGAACCATATCCTGGCTGATCTCACCCTGGGCATGGGGTCGGTCGTTCATGATTACCTCCGCTAATTCTGTCATTGCCACTTAAACTGAAAGAAATCTCATGAAGCTTCAAGACAAAGTTTGTATCGTCACTGGCGCGGCCAGTGGCATCGGCAAGGAAATCGCCCACGCCTACGCCCGGGAAGGGGGTAAGGTGGCGATTGCTGACCTGAACCTGGAGGCGGCGCAAGCATCAGCAGACGACATCATCAAAGCCGGTGGCACCGCCATGGCCGTCATGATGGACGTCACCAGCGAAGAGCAGGTTAACGCGGCAGTAGCCGCAGTTGTTGCTGCCTATGGCGGGGTGGACGTATTGGTCAGCAATGCCGGTATCCAGATCGTCCATCCGATTGAAGAGTTTCCGTTTTCCGACTGGAAAAAAATGCTTGCCATTCACCTTGATGGTGCTTTTCTGACAACCCGTGCCTGTGTGCCGCACATGCAAAAGTCGGGCAAGGGCGGCAGCATCATCTACATGGGCTCGGTGCACTCCAAGGAGGCTTCAGTGCTGAAGTCGGCCTATGTGACGGCCAAGCATGGGCTGATGGGCCTGTGCAAGACGGTCTCCAAAGAAGGGGGCAAATACGGCATTCGCGCCAATGTCATCTGCCCGGGGTTTGTGCGCACGCCACTGGTGAACAAACAGATTCCCGAGCAGGCTGCAGCGCTCAAAATCAGCGAAGAAGACGTGATCAAAAAGGTCATGCTAAAGGAAACGGTGGATGGAGAATTCACCACTGTGCAGGACGTGGCCGAGGTGGCTCTGCTGTTTGCCGGGTTTGAGTCCAATGCCTTGACCGGCCAATCGCTGGTGGTTAGCCATGGCTGGTTTATGCAGTAAGCCGTGCTGATGGCTACACCTCTTTCTGGAACACGCGATATTTTTATCAACACCAATTTTTCAATGAAAACATTTCTGGTTCGTTCAAGCACAATCTTCGTTTTGGGGGCAACATCGCTTTGCGCCCAGAGCCAAGCCGATGAGTTGCGCATTGCGCTGATCAAATCCGAGCGCATATTGGCCGAGGCCAATACGGCCAAGGCCGCTACCGCCAAACTTGAACAGGAATTCTCAAAACGCGAGAAAGACCTGACCGCACAGGACGCTGCTTTCAAGGCGCAGGTTGACAAATTTCAGGTTGATGCACCCACCCTGTCGGCCGCGCAGCAAGCTGACAAGCAAAGAGATCTGGCTGACCAGGACCGGGATCTGCAGCGAAAGCGACGGGCGTTTGAGGAAGACCTGAATATCAAGAAAAACGAGCAATTGCAGCTGGTATTGGCTAGTGCCAACGAGGCGGTCAAAAAGGTGGCTATAGAAGGCAAGTACGACCTCGTGCTTCAATCGGCGGTCTACGCCAATCCCAAACTTGACATTACCGACAAGGTTCTTAAGCTGCTCAATTCACCAAGTGGCAAATAGGGGAAGACAGAAGTAGAGGAACTCGGGTGTTGGACCTACCAGCCCCACAGCAGTTTTTTTGCTACCCACCCTTTGTGCCCGCCCGCTTTATGCTCAACGCGAACCCAACCATTGCGGGTCTCGCGGGTTCTGAGTAGATCGTACCGGATCGCCTGGCCCACAATGCGGTGACTGGTGCCTGGACCTTTTCGAATGTTGGCCACCGCCGCTTTTACGACATGGTGTGGTATGCGGGCTGTAAGCGAGCGCGCAACCCAGCCGCGATCATTCTCAAAATCCCGCACATAGAGCCAACTGCCACGTTTTCTGATCACTTCAAGCGGATAGCCTTTTTTGAGTTCCCACTTAACCGCGGTGTGCGTG
>JAHEBY010000125.1 GCA_024642025.1 Comamonadaceae bacterium
CTGCAACACCTCAACCAAAGCATTGAAGTCCGCCTTTGTGATATCCAGGTTGCCATGTGCAGTTGCCATGTCGGCACCCTTGTATTGGCAGGGGCCACCCATCAATGCGCAAAACTGATCGACCAATTGCTCTTTTACGTGCTGCTGGTTGGCGGGTTTGAATTGAGGTCCCGTGCGGGGGTCCGCCAGAAGGTTGACCATGAAATCGTCCATCATGCGAATCAGACCAGGCTGTGCGCCAAAGGCTTTATACAGCTGATCAGAGGGCATCACAGCGGGCGCTGGTCCGCCCTGTGCCATGGCGGGAGGCGACGGCAAGGCAGAAGCGGCAAGTGCCACGGCGGACACGAGGGCAAGGATTGGTCTGTTCATGGTGGTTCTCATTTGCTTTGACAGTTTGGGCTACGACGGAAGCCGAGTTTCGGGGAAGAAGTGTCTAGAAGGCCAATTGGGCAGACAAATAAAAGCCTCTCTGGCTCCGATTACCAGTGATCCCGGGCACCACGCGCCCCAAATCCACATAGGCAAAGGTCACGGAGGTGTTCTTATTGGGCGCCCAGGCTACGAAAATGTCTTTCCAGTCGTCTTCGGCCAGCGCGTCGCCCAAACCAGCGCCTCGACCCACATTCTCCAGGTTGTTGGGCTTAACGCGGTACTCGATGCCAAGGGCGACGTTTCGGCTCAGCAGGTATGCCAAAGAGATCTCTGGGACCCATGAGCGGGCATTCTTACCCGTTGCACCTGCACCAAAACCCAGAAGCCCATTTTGATTGGCATTGGTATTGCGCAGGGTGGCGTTGACCAGAATGCCTTGCGCCAAAAAGAGCTTGGTCGCGCTCACGTAGAAGTCAGTGCCGGTGGTATTGGCGCCCAAGTAGTTAAGAACTGAAGCCAGCGAGCCAGGCGACACGGATTTATGCTCCAGCCCCACTGCAATTTGTGGCATCCAGTTGTCGCTGTCCAACACGGCATCCCCGGCTACCTTGACCTTTACACCCAGGACATCCATCCTCACATGCTGACCAGGCGTCACACCAAATGATGCGATCCCGTTGAGCGCAACAGCGGGAGAGGCATTAAAGTCCTGCCGCGCGAGCGACACTTCCACCCGGTCCTGGAAGCCAACCGCTGCCCCATAGCCCGTCAGAGCATAGTCCTGCGTAACGGTTCGAGTAAGGTACCCCGTGCCACCCACTTCTCCCGCTGTAGCATTGGAACCGATCACTGCCCAAGGCGTAAGTCCGCCGCCGGCCGCGCCGTCAATCGAGCTGACGCCGCCAGTGAGAAGGAGTTTCCCCGTTTCGCTCCGCGCAACTGTACAACCCAATGCCGCAGCACAAACAATCAAGCTAGTCGCGATTTTTTTCATGGAGCCGATTCCAAGTCAAATTAATAAATGGGCCAGAACACATGGTTCAGGATGCTTGCCATCTTAGCCATTGCAGAGAATACGCAGCGAGTGTTACTCTGGATTCAAAATATATTGAAATTCTTTATGGCATTTAAATTCGATCCAAATCCGTGCTGACCAACAAAAGTTTGAAACTCGCTTATTGTCGTCGGCATCGAATGATGCCTCCTCAAAGTCTATTATTGAAATAATTGAATGAATGTTGTCACTTGACAGACGATCAGACCTCAAGGAAATCTTCACGACAGTGCAGGTTACGTACCTGCGCGCCCAAGGAGTGACCGAATGCCATGCTTGTCAAGCGCAAGTCAGGTGTTTGAGACGAAGTCGATTTCAGCAGGCTTCTGCCTTTATCCGGTTTGACAGGTTGCTCGATGGCCGATAAACAGCACTTTTCAAATATTTTCAACTCCATTCATCCAGTATTCAACGTCCACAGCGCTCAGGCCCGGTAGGATTGCAGGCAACTTGAGGAGATGGCTTTGCCTGTAATCACCAACATTGAAGACTTGAGACTGCTCGCCCAAAAACGTGTCCCGCGCATGTTTTACGACTATGCCGATTCCGGCTCGTGGACCGAGGGTACCTACCGAGCCAATTCAGAGGATTTCCAGAAAATCAAGCTGCGCCAGCGGGTGGCGGTCAATATGGAAAACCGCAGCACGGCTACGCAAATGGTGGGTGTGGACGTGAAAATGCCGGTTGCCATTGCGCCGGTGGGCCTCACGGGCATGCAGCACGCCGATGGCGAGATCAAGGCGGCAAAAGCATCGGAAAAGTTCGGCATCCCGTTCATTTTGTCGACCATGAGCATCTGCTCCATTGAAGACGTTGCAGCCGCCACACAGGCGCCCTTCTGGTTTCAGTTGTACATGATGCGCGACCGCGAGGCCATGTCAAACATGATCGAGCGGGCCCGCAAGGCGCGCTGCAATGCGCTGGTGCTCACACTTGATTTGCAGGTGATCGGGCAGCGTCACAAAGACCTGAAAAACGGCCTGACAGCACCGCCCAGGCCAACGCTCGCCAACATCATCAATCTGATGACCAAGCCACGCTGGTGCCTCGGCATGGTGGGCACGCGCCGCCACACCTTTGGCAATCTGGTCGGGCACGTCAAAGCGGTCAGTGACATGAAATCACTGGCCGCCTGGACCAACGAGCAGTTCGACCCCAGGCTGTCCTGGGCCGATGTGGCGTGGGTGAAGGAAAAATGGGGCGGCAAGCTCATCCTCAAGGGAATTCAGGATGTTGAAGACGCCAAACTGGCCGTGCACAGTGGTGCGGACGCGATTGTGGTGAGCAACCATGGCGGGCGCCAGCTCGACGGGGCGCAATCCAGCATTGAAGCATTGCCAGCAATCATAAGTGCTGTGGGGTCGAGTATCGAGGTGTGGATGGACGGCGGCATCCGCTCCGGTCAGGATGTGCTCAAGGCCTGGGCGCTGGGCGCAAAAGGCACGCTGATTGGTCGCGCCATGGTGTATGGGCTTGGCGCCATGGGGGAAGCCGGCGTCACCAAGGCGCTGCAAATCATCCACAGGGAGCTGGATGTGACCATGGCGTTTTGCGGGCATACCAACATCAACACCGTCGACCGCGACATTCTGCTGCCTGGCACTTACCCACGTGGCTAGCGGATTACCGTGGCGCGCTCGCGGGCGCGCTATCCTTGAGGCTTGAGCCCGCCAACGTCAAAAATCCGTCGCATTGCCCATCTGGATATGGACGCGTTTTACGCGTCCGTGGAGCTGCTGCGTTACCCTCAGCTCAAGGGCTTGCCAGTGGTGATCGGCGGAGGGCGCCGCAATGTTCAGGCCGCGGTCGAGAAGCTGCGCATTGAACATGAAGAGGCTGGTCAGACATGGGACGAGGCCGCCGAGCGGGCCGCACTGCGCCACATACCGTTAGAAGCATTCGCGACGCTGCAAAGCTACGTGGGCCGAGGCGTGATCACGACAGCCACCTACGCGGCACGGCAATTTGGCGTGGGGTCTGCCATGGGCCTGATGAAGGCGGCCAAGCTGTGTCCGCAAGCCATCCTGCTGCCGGTGGATTTTGACGAATACCGCAAGTATTCCCGCCTGTTCAAGGCCACGATTCTCGAGATTGCGCCGGTCATGGAAGACCGCGGCGTGGACGAGGTTTACATCGATTTCACCGATATCCCGGGCGGTCAGCGTGAGGGTGGCAGGGTTCTGGCACGCCTGATTCAAAAGAGCATCCTTGACGTCACGGGCCTGACTTGCTCGGTAGGCGTGGCGCCCAACAAACTGGTTGCCAAGATGGCCAGCGAGTTCAACAAGCCAAACGGCATCTCCATCGTGATGGACGATGACATGACGGGAAAGATCTGGCCTCTGGCATGCCGCAAGATCAACGGCATTGGCCCCAAGGCCGATGAAAAGCTCAAGTCATATGGCATCCACACCATGGGCGAATTGGCCGCCAAAGACGAACAATGGTTGATCGATCATTTCGGTCAAAGCACGGGCAGCTGGATGCACCATGCCGCGTGGGGACGTGATAACCGGCCCGTCGTCACCGAGAGCGAGCCGGTGTCGATAAGCCGCGAAACCACCTTTGACCGTGACCTGCACGCAGTGCGCGACAAAACTGAACTGGGCGCGATCTTCACGCGCCTGTGCGAGCAGCTGGCAGGGGACCTGCAACGCAAAGGCTATGTCGGCAAAACCATCGGCATCAAGCTGCGCTATGCAGATTTCAGGGGCGCAACGCGTGACCAGACCATTGATATCGCCACAAATGACGCGAAAATCATCCGGCACACAGCTGGCCTGTGCCTCAAGCGCGTGCCACTGACGCAGCGTTTACGCTTGCTTGGGGTTCGCGTCGGCAATCTGTCGAAAGCAGGCGGTGCCGGGAATTCTCACGTTGATTCTGGTGCGGCTGCGTCTCAAAGCTCATTGAGTCTTTGACGCCTTGGCGCCTGGCGTCTGGTACCGGGCAACCCGGCCAAACGACTACCAGGGCGCTGAGGACAAGCCAGACCACATTTCGTTAAAGTCCTTGAAGTGCCAGACCGCCGGATCTTCCCGGCTGACTATGGTTTCCCGCGTGCCCGGCTCCGAAAGATCAATGACCGTAGGGACAATGCGCGCATTGGACTTGGTTGAGAAAAAGACTTTTACCAGCGGCGTGGTCAGCGATTTGCCTTGCTGCTCGACCACGACGCCCAAGCGACCAGAACTCAAGCGAACCATTGAGCCTACCGGGTAGATGCCCACACTTTTGACAAACGCCTGGAACACTCTGGGGTCGAAATGCCCATTGGCCCATTCGGCCATCTTGCGCACGGAGACCGATGGGTCCCATCCGGATTTGTAGGGCCGGTTGGACGTGATGGCATCGTAGACGTCACAGACCGCACCCATCTTGGCGAACAGACTGATTTCGTCGCCCTTCAGGCCATGCGGATAGCCAGACCCATCCATTTTTTCATGGTGATGCAGGCAGACTTCCAGCACCAACGCGTCCACGTTGCCAGCCGCGACGAGCATCTTGTGGCCCTCGACCGGATGCGTCTTGATGACGGCGAACTCGGTGTCGGTCAGCTTTCCGGGTTTGTTCAAGACTTCCATGGGCATGGCAGCCTTGCCCAAATCATGCAACAGGCCTGCCAATCCAGCCAGACGAGTCTGCTCTGCGCTTAACCCCAATTGCCGCGCCAGTGCCACCATCATGGCGCACACGGCCACCGAATGCATATAGGTGTAGTCATCGGCCGTCTTGAGTCGGGCCAGACTGATCAGCGCTTCCGGGTTTCGGGTGACTGAATCTGCAATGTCTTCCACCATCTGGCGCGCCACATGGGTGTCCACGGCTTTACCCATGCGAACCTCCTCAAACATGGACATAACAGCCTGTTTGGATTGCCGGCAGATTCTGGCCGCCTGCTTCATCTCGTTGGCAACGGATATGGGCACAACCGGCGGTGCACGCGTTGCCACCTCGCGCATTTGCGCTTCAACCGCTTTCTGGCTTTGCGCCTCGGAAATGACAGCCTGCCCACTGGGCACATCCAGGCCGGCCGCAGCGTCGATCCATACTTCCTGAATGCTGCTGGCCAATATGGCCTGAATATCCTTCGGATCTTCAATCACAAAGCCCGAGCGCCAGAACGGGTGCTCCATCCAGGAGCCGCAAAACTCCTTGAGGTACATGCCGACTACCAGCTGCTGGACATTGATCTTCTTGAGCATCCCGATAGTGTGCCGAAAAATGGACTTTTTACCGCCCGGAACTGACGGGTATTTCTGCCCCAACTGACCGTATTCCCCCCGTTTCGGGTTGATCAAGTCACTGCCGCGCGGTGCGCGTATTGGCCGGAAGCGCCTGCGGATAACTCGTGCGAAACGGGTTAATGTCCAGACCGCCACGACGGGTATAGCGGGCATAAACTGACAACTTGATTGGCTTGCAACGCGTCCATATGTCCATGAAGATGCGTTCCACGCAATGCTCATGGAATCCGTCGTGATTGCGAAAACTCACCAGATACTGCAGCAGGCCCTCCTGGTTGATGGGCACGCCTGAATAGCTGATTTGCACACTGCCCCAGTCGGGTTGACCGGTAACCGGGCAGTTGCTCCTGAGAAGGTTACTGACCAGCACCTCGCTCACCGGAGTGTCTTCTGGCTCGGTGCGCAACAGTTCGGGCGCGGGGCTGTAGTGGGTGCATTCGATGTCCAGCCGGTCCAGGCTCAGGCCATCCAGCTCATAGATCGGTTCACGGTCAAACAGCTCGGGTAGCACCAGCTTGACGCCCACACTGCTTTGCACTGGGCCACCGCTCCATACCGCGGCGCTGATGTCGGACCGGATGCGCTGCTGCACCGCTGCGGCATCTGCAAACACAGTGTTGTTGAAGGAGTTCAGGTACAGCTTGAACGACTTGCTCTCCACCAGATGGGTGCTTTCACACGGCACGGTGACATGCGCCAGAGCCAGCTGCGGCTTGCCACGGGGATTGAGCCAGCTCAGCTCGAAGGCCGTCCACATGTCAGCACCGAAAAATGGCAGCTTAGTAGCCACACCAAGCTCCTGCCGCTGTTCGGCCCGGGCGAGCGGGAACAGTAGCGACGCGTCGTACTGGTCAACGTAGGTTGTTGCCTTGCCCAACGCGGATTGGTGTGCCGATGTCATGCCGACATTGCCTGGGATGACGTCGCGGCTTGTGCTTGCGCCGGCTGAACTTGCTGTGCCAGAAAAGGCAGCATATTCGCCAGCAACTGCTGCACCACGCCCGGCGGCAAATCGTGTCCCATGCCCTCAATGCCGACCAGTCGTGACCCGGCGATACGCTTGGCCGTGTCCACTCCGCAACCAAACGGCACCAGCGGATCGGCTTTGCCATGCAGCACCAGCGTTGGTGCTGCGATTTTTTCCAATTGGCGCGCCCGGGTCACGTCTGCGGCGATCGCCAGCATCTGGCGCACCGCACCGGACGGGTGGTAATTGCGCCGCAGGCCCACCAGCACTCGCTCCTTCAGCTCGGCTTCGGCCATCGGAAAGCCCGGGCTTCCGATCGCCTTGAAAAGTTGCATGTTGTATGCCAGAACATCCTGCAAATCGCTGCTTTTGGGTTTGCCCAACAAGGCCTTGAGAACCGCTGGCCGCGCCTCCGGCAAACCCCTCGCGCCACTGGTACTCATGATGCTGGTAAGGCTTGCCACTCGCTCGGGCGCCGCAATGGCCACACGCTGGGCAATCATGCCGCCCATGCTCACGCCAACAATGTGAGCGCGCTGAATGTGCAGCGCGTCGAGCACGCCCACCGCATCAGCGGCCATGTCTTCAAGGCGATAAGGTGGCTTGATGGGCATGCGCATCCGGTACTTGAGGCTGGCCCATATCAGGCTGGGCGTGCCCAGGGAATCAAAATGCTGCGAGAGGCCAATGTCGCGGTTATCAAAGCAGATCACGCGGTATCCCGCATCCACCAGCGCCTTGATCAACGAGGGCGGCCAGGCCGTGAGTTGCATGGCCAGACCCATGATCAGCAGGACAACCGGTCGATGGCGACTTTGCCCATCAGGGTGACTGTCCTGCACCTCAATATCAATATTGTTTGCTCTTATATTCATAGCTAATTATGTATATCAGACAGGGGCTAAGGGCCAATTTCTTATGAAAGAAAAGCGGTTTCAAGCAGATTTCCGGCGAAATACGAGGCGGTCGGGCTCCGACACCCCAGCCGCAAACGCATAGCCTTCCACATCAAATCCTTCGAGTTTTTTCACACTCGCGATACGGTGCTTCACCGCGTAGCGCGCCATCAGTCCCCTGGCC
>JAHEBY010000126.1 GCA_024642025.1 Comamonadaceae bacterium
GCGCCAGCGGGCTGACTTCCACCGGGTAGTCGGTGATGAAGGTGGGCTGCCAGAGCTTGGATTCCACCTCGGCTTCAAACAGGCCAAATTGCAGTTCAGGCAGCTTCCAGTGGGCCGGCGCTTCTTCACCCGCCGCCTTCAGGCGGCTGCGCAGCAAGTCAATGTCGTCGGTCTGCCCCTGCGACAGCCCGGCGTGCACCACCAGCGATTCGCGCACCGACAAGCGCGCAAAAGGCTGGTCCAGGTGCACCGGCTTGCCCGCGTAGCTGACGGCCGCCGACCCCGTGGCCGCACGTGCGGCGTGGCGCAACACGGCTTCGGTGAAGTCCATCAGCTCGTGGTGTGTCCAGTAGGCCGCGTAGAACTCCATCATCGTGAATTCGGGGTTGTGCCGAACACTGATGCCTTCGTTGCGGAAGTTGCGGTTGATCTCGAACACCCGCTCAAAACCGCCCACCAGCAGCCGCTTCAGGTACAGCTCGGGCGCGATGCGCAAGAACATTTCCTGGTCCAGCGCGTTGTGGTGGGTGACAAATGGCTTGGCATTGGCACCGCCCGGAATGGGGTGCAGCATGGGCGTTTCCACTTCCAGAAAGCCGTGTTCGACCATGAAGCTGCGAATGGACGACACCGCCTTGCTGCGCGCCACGAAGCGGGTGCGCGCGGCCTCGTCGGTGATCAGGTCGACATAACGCTGGCGGTATTTCTGTTCCTGGTCGGCCATGCCGTGGAACTTGTCGGGCAGCGGGCGCAGGCTCTTGGTCAGCAGGCGCACACGGGTGGCCTTGACCGACAGTTCACCCGTCTTGGTGCGAAACAGCGTGCCTTCGCAACCCAGGATGTCGCCCAGGTCCCAGTGCTTGAAGGCGGCCAGCACCTCGGCACCCACGGCGTCTTGGGTCACGTACAGCTGGATGCGGCCGCCGGCACCCGCGCCGTCGGTGCCGCCCGTGCCCATGGAGCCATCCTGCAGCGTGGCAAAACAGGCCTTGCCCATCACCCGCTTCAGCATCATGCGGCCAGCCACGCTGACCGGCACCGGGTTGGCTTCCAGGTCTTCGTTGCTCAGGCTGCCGTACTGCTGGTGCAGCGGCGCGGCGTGGTGCTGGGGTTTGAAGTCGTTGGGGAAAGCGGCAGTGCCGCTGCTGGCGCAGGCGGCGCGGTGGGCCTGCAGTTTTTCGCGGCGTTCGGTGATCAGATGATTGTCGTCAGGCGCGACAGCGGCGGCATTCGGGTTTGCTTCGGTCATGGGGGTTTTGGGTGGTTGCGCGAATTTTAGAACCCTTGCAGGCAACTTCCGGCCGGCAGTGCAGGGCGGCATCATTCGGGCGGTAAACTTGCGGACTTCGCCTAGCCAGCCTGTCCCGCACCCTTGCGCCAGGTCCAGGCGCAAATGATCGAGTCATCCATGCTGATACGCAAAGCGCCCGTTGCGGACCGAAAAGTCAGATTTGCGGTTGTCGGCTGCGGTCGCATCGCAAACAGCCACTTCGAGGCGATCAAAAAACACGAGTCACGCTGTGAGGTGACCGATGTCTGCGACACCGACCCCCAGGCCCTGGATGCCGCCGTGGCCCGAAGCGGGGCCCGCGGGCATGCGAATCTGACGGCCCTGTTGGCCACGACAACGGCCGACTGTGTGGTGCTGACCACCCCGAGTGGCCTGCACCCTGCGCAGGCCATCGAGGTAGCCCGGTCGGGTCGTGATGTCATGACCGAAAAGCCGATGGCCACACGCTGGCAGGACGGCCTTGCCATGGTGCGCGCCTGTGACGAAGCCGGCGTCAGATTGTTTGTCGTCAAGCAAAACAGGCGCAACCGCACGCTTCAGTTGCTGAAACAGGCGGTTGACCAGGGGCGTTTCGGGCGCATCTACATGGTCAACGTCAACGTGTTCTGGACACGACCGCAGGCCTATTACGACAGTGCGGCCTGGCGGGGTACCTGGGAATTCGACGGTGGAGCGTTCATGAACCAGGCCAGCCACTATGTCGATCTGCTTGACTGGATCTGCGGCCCTGTCGAGAGTGTCATGGCCTATACCGGCACGCTGGCGCGAAACATCGAAGTTGAAGACACTGGCGTGGCAGCTCTGAAGTGGCGCAACGGTGCGATGGGCACCATCAACGTGACCATGCTCACCTATCCGAAGAATCTCGAAGGCTCCATCACCATCCTGGGCGAAAAAGGCTCGGTTCGCATTGGCGGCGTTGCGGTCAACGAGATCAAGCATTGGGAGTTCGAGTCGGAGCACCCGATGGACGCGCAGATCGCTGACGCCAGCTACCAGACCACATCGGTCTACGGTTTTGGCCACCCGCTGTACTACGACAACGTCATCAACACGCTGCTGGGCCAGGCCACGCCCGAGACCGACGGCCGCGAGGGCCTGAAATCGTTGGAACTGTTGATCGCCATGTACATGTCGTCGCGGGACGGCAAGCGCATACCGTTGCCGTTGTCTTACTGAACGGGGGTGTGACGACATGGCCATCAAGGTCCACGCTTCCGCCATCGTCGATGAAGGAGCTGTTCTGGGTGACGGATGCCGCGTATGGCATTTTGTGCACATCAGCGCCGGGGCCCGCATCGGGTGCGACTGCTCTTTTGGCCAGAACGTCTACGTCGGCAACGACGTGACCATCGGCGACAACGTCAAGATCCAGAACAACGTGTCGGTCTATGACGCCGTCGAACTGGAAAGTGACGTGTTCTGCGGCCCCAGCATGGTGTTCACCAACGTGTACAACCCGCGCTCGGCGGTGACCCGCAAGGACGAATACAGACGCACGCTGGTGCGCCAGGGCGCCACACTGGGCGCCAACTGCACCATCGTCTGCGGCACCACCGTGGGCCGATACGCCTTTGTCGGCGCCGGTGCAGTGATCAACCGGGACGTACCTGACTTTGCCCTGATGCTTGGCGTCCCTGCGCGCCAGGCGGGCTGGATGAGTCGATTTGGCGAACGCCTCGCCCTGCCGCTGGATGGAGAAGCAGAGGCCGTTTGCCCGCATACCCAGGACCGTTACCAGTTGCGCGGTGGTCGCGTCACGCTGGTCAGTGCCTGACCTTCAGAGGAAACTGAGCATGAATGCCCCTGAGACACTGCCGCCGCTGCAGTTCATCGACCTGAAGGCGCAGTACGCTGCATTGCGCGAATCCGTCAATGCGCGAATTCAACGTGTCTTGGACCACGGCCAATACATCATGGGGCCCGAGGTCAAGGAGCTCGAAGAAAAACTTGCTGCGTTCACGGGCGCCAAGCACTGCATCACCGTGTCCAGCGGGACCGAGGCCTTGCTCATCAGCCTGATGGCGCTCGACCTGAAACCTGGCGATGAGGTCATCACAACGCCATTCACCTTTGCCGCGACCGCAGAGATGATTGTGCTGCTGGGCGGCAAGCCGGTGTTTGTCGACATCGAGCCCGATACCTGCAACATCGACGTCAGCCAAATCGAAGCCCGGATCACGGCCAGGACACGCGCGATCATGCCGGTCAGCCTGTATGGGCAATGCGCGGACATGGACGAGATCAACGCCATAGCCGCGCGGCACGGCAACATCCCGGTGATCGAAGACGCCGCCCAGAGTTTTGGTGCCACCTACAAAGGTCGCAAGAGCTGCAATCTCAGCACTCTCGGCTGCACCAGCTTCTTCCCGAGCAAGCCACTGGGTTGTTACGGCGATGGCGGTGCCATTTTTACCAATGACGACGGCCTGGCCCAGGCCTGCCGGGAGATTCGTGTGCACGGGCAGAGCAGGCGATACACGCACACCAGGGTTGGCGTGGGCGGGCGGATGGACACCCTGCAGTGCGCCGTGGTGTTGGCCAAGCTGGAACGGTTCGATTGGGAGATTGAGCAGCGCATCTCCTTGGGGAATCGTTATGACAAACTCTTGTCTGATGTCGGTGGCATTGATCGATTAACTGTTCGCGCAGACCGCAATTGCGTCTGGGCTCAGTACACGGTCTTTGTCGCGTGGCGTCGTGAAGTGCAGGACCGCTTGCAGGCCGAAGGTATTCCGACCGCGGTTCACTACCCGAAGCCATTGCATCATCAACCTGCCTATGCTGGATTGTGTTGCCCAGATTGCTGCCCTGAGAGCGTGGTGGCTGCAAATCGAGTCCTGAGCTTGCCGATGAGCCCCGATTTGCTTGCCGCCGATCAGCTTCGGATTTCGCGCCAGTTAGAGATCATACAAGCTAATTCGCCACCTTGAGATTTCTGATAGGGCTTTATCGCGTTGTTAGCGGTGTGAAGCCAATGTTCGCGTCGAATAGCGGAGCAGCCCTGTTGGCGCTGGCTACTCAGGTCTTGCAAGTCGCGTTTGCGGTCATGAGCACGCCTGTGCTTCTAAGTAATCTGGGTAAGGCGCGATATAGCGAATTGGCAATCATGTGGTCGCTGGTCTTCTTCGCGCCACTACTTGATCTTGGGCTACCTAGGGTTGTCGCTCGACTTGGGGCTGGCGTAATAGAAGAAGCAAGCGGATCGAGTTCAGTAGTCGCCCTGAGAACTGCTCTTAGAGGACAGATTCTGATAATAGCGGTTGCGACAGTGACTGCTTTAGGAGTTGTTGCTGCGATATCGCCCGCGCTGGTTGAGACTCTGCGCGGGGAATCCGGACGTTCGTTTATTGGCTTCTTCGCTGTGCTCTCTTGTTTGCTCTTGAGCAATATCTTGAATTCACACCTTCAGGGGCGCGGTTGGCTTCACCGGATGACGGCGATTCAATCTATGGCTGGAATATTGAATGCTGCGGTTCCGTTGCTTCTTTGGATTGCGCCACTCGATTTGGGTGAGCTTGCGCTGGCATTTTTCATGGTACGCCTCGTTACTTTGTTTTTTGCGATTTTTATCATCTGCAATGGCGAGAACTTGAGCTTACGAAAATTGATTATAGGGCCTCGCCTTAAACTCCAGAATCTTGTGAAAGAAGGGTCTGCAGGCATTGCATATTTTGCGTTGACGCCGATTGTGGTCTTTGGAGAGCGCTATGTGATTCCGCTTGTTAGTGGTATCAGTTCGTTTAGTGCGCACCTAATCGCCGTTGACATTGGTTTGCGGATTCTTGTCATTCCTGGATTGCTCAGTCAATATGCTTTTCGATCGTTGGCTCTAGGCCTTGCCGATCGGTCTGTAATGAAAGATGTTCTTTCTAGATATTTTTCTTTGGTAGTGCCATTATTTATATTTCCCATATTGATAGTAATATTTTTTGGGAAAGAGATAATAAATTTTTGGCTTGGCGTTCATGCGGATCCTGTGATAATTCTATGTGTTAAGATTGTAGCGGCTGCCCTGGGTGCGAGCAGTGTTTCTGCGATATTGGTTCAAATATGTATTGCGGCCTCCCGAACGGGTGCATTATCGAGACTGGTGTTGATTGAGGTATTTTGGTATATCGGGGCCATTTCTATAGGCTCTCTGATTTTTAGATCGCCGAGTCAAATTGCTATTATGGCGTCAGTGCTGTGGTCGATTCGTATAATCATTAATGCTGCTGCGATAGTACGGTCAGTTTCAAAAGAATTGTCGGTATTTGGTATTTGGCGTTTGCTGCTCTCAGCTGTTATACCTGGTTTTTTTGGATTGGGTGCCGGCTCAATATTGGAAAATATATTTGATGGCTACGCACTCTGGCTAGCGAAAAGTATTTTTTTGTTCGTCTTTATTTTGGTCTGGATTAGAATAATCGGTCCATGGTCTCTCAAGGCCCTTAAGCATTGAAGCGGTTAGAAGTGATTTTCTCGCCACAGAAAGAAGGCCGAATTCCAGACGCTTTACCGTTGGTCAGCGTTATCATTCCAAGTTTCAATCACGCTAAATTTATACGAGAATGCATTGAGAGTGTATTGTCACAAGATTATGCTGCGATTGAAATAATTGTGGTTGATGATGGTTCCCTTGACGGAACCTTGGAAATCCTTAGTAGTTTTGGACTCGCCATAAGGTTGTTGCAGCAAAAGGGCGGTCGCCAAGCGCGTGCACGAAATCTGGCACTCGGCGTTGCGCGAGGTGAGTTCATTGCCTTCCTTGACTCAGACGACCGCTATCTGCCGGGCCGCATCAGCAGTGCAGTGGCGGCGTTTCACGCGTCACCGAACGTCGACGTTATATGGGCCGATTTTCGACTTGTGAATGAACGCGGACAGGTGATCGCCGAACGCCGCTGGCGGCCGACTGGTGCGGACTTCAGTCTCGAGTTGATCTCGGGCAACCCGATTTGCAATGCGACGGTTACCGTGCGCAGGCATGTGCTTGACGACATCGGGGGTTTCGATGAGCGCGTGCCCAGGGCCTGTGACGGGGCTGCGTGGTATCAAATAGCCGCTCGCGGGCGTCGTTTCATACACCTTGACCGATTGACAGTGGACTACCGGATTCACGGCGAAAACGACAGCGGTCGCTTCGTACCGATGGCGCAGGAACGCGACATCGCGCTGACAGCCGGTGCGAAGGCGTATCTTGAGTGCCAGGTGATCAAGACTCCGCAGGACATGCTCTGGTTGCGAAACGTGCTCGTGAAACAATTTTCGTTTCATGCTGCTGCAGCGGTCCAGCGGGCCTTGCCCAAAGGCCTTCGGGCCATCGTGCAAGCCCGCTTGTTGGATGGGCTGGGCTCGCCCGCTGGTTTGTGGTCTTTTGACATGCTTCGCAAGCTGAAGCACGTCTTCTTGCGTCGAGATACCCTTTGAAGTCGCATCTGGTGGCGCGCGCGATGGCAGTGCTGATGCTGTTGGTTCCGGCCGGAAGAGTTTCGGAGCTCAGCATTGCCGGCAGGACACCAGATTTCTTTTTTGTCGACCTGTTCATGGTCGGCGGTTTTGTCGCGGCGGGCCTCGTATTCACGCAGTTGCCCGTGCTTTGGCGAACCGGCTGGCGACCTCTGTTGGCACTGATGGCGGTGGTCCTGGCCGGTGGCGTCCTGTCGCCAGACAAGGTGGCCTACCTCGGCTCTTTGCGACCGCTGCTGTGGGCGGTGGTGGTGGTCATCCTGGCGCGGAGGATCCGCCACGAGCGGCACGCGCGGTTTGCGCTTTTTGCCGTTGTCCTGGGTGTTGCCGTCATCGCGCTCGAAATCATGGGCAAGGTTGGCCTGGAGGCCTTTGCGCAGGGCGGGGGCAAGGAAGACATCGAACTCGAATGGGGACGATCCAACTACTTCGCAACCTTTGCACTGGTCTCGATCTTTGTGAGTTACGGGCTCCTGAAGAGCTCGCGGTACACGATGCACAAGCTGCTGGCCGCCACGGGCCTGGTGTTAGCGCTGTTGCTGTTGGTGATGACCAAGTCGCGTGCGGCCATGCTGGCTGCCTTGATCACGTGGCTGGTGGTGAGTCCGGCGCTGCTGGCGGACCAACGGCGACGCCAGCAGCGAAAGCCGCGTCTGCGCCTGCGCCTGTGGATGCTGTGGGTGCTCGTGGCACCGGTTATCGTGTATCTTGCTTATCCCTTTGTCGTGTCGGCGCTGGGTTATGACGTCAATCTGCTGGACTCGGGCAATCTGCGGCGCTTTGATGCCTGGCTGTCTGCCGCCAATGCTTTTGTGTCGAGCCCGGTCTGGGGTATCGGCTGGTCCAACTCGACGGTGATGTTGGAGGAATTGACCGAGACTGCCACCACCACCCACAGCCTGCCCTTGCAGTTGCTGGCGGAAACGGGTCTCATCGGCGCCACCAGCGTGGGCCTGTTG
>JAHEBY010000127.1 GCA_024642025.1 Comamonadaceae bacterium
TTCACTGAAGATCGGGAAATGACCGCCTGGTTTTTGCTTGACTTGAGTTCGTCGGTAGACTTCGGCTCTGGAGAGCAGCGTAAAAAGGACGTTTCAGTTGAATTTGTTGCCACGCTGGCGCGTCTGATTACGCGTCACGGGAATCGCGTGGGGGCCTTCCTTTATGGCACCGGCGTTGATACGGTCATTCCTGCACGCAACGGTCGGTTGCACGTATTGCACCTGTTACACAGCATGCTTAACCGGCCAATGGAGAAGGTTCAGCAACAAAAGGGGACTCAGTTGCACGAATTGCTGCAGCTGGCTACAACCTCTGTGCGGCGCCGCAGCACGATCTTTGTAGTTTCTGATTTCATAAGTGCCGACGGATGGGAAAAGCCGCTTGGGCAACTGGCACAACGGAACGATGTTGTCGCCGTGCGTCTGCTGGACCCGATGGAACTGGAGCTCCCCGACTTGGGATTAATCCCCTTCAGGGATGCCGAAACCGGCGAGCAAATCCTGGTCGACACACACGATGCGGGTTTTCGCCAGCGCTTTGCCCGTATCGCTGGCAAGCGAGAAGCCAACTTGCGGCTAGCCTTGTCAAAGGCTGGCGTTGACACAATTGAACTGTCAACGGCTGACGATCTGGTGAGTTCAGTGGCCCGCTTTACCGCGCTGCGCAAAGGCCGGGCACGAACTTCCGGTGCAGGCCCGGGCCGCCCGGCAACGGGGCTTTTGACGATCACGCGCTGACGGGACCGTTTGAGGAGATTCCTGATGAACATCCCACTTACGTTTTTCTGGCCTCAGTTTCTTTGGCTGCTGATTGCGATACCGCTCATGGTAGTGGCCTACCTTTGGCTTTTGCGACGCAAGAAAAAAGTCATGCTGCGATATGCGAGTCTGTCAATTGTCAAGGAAGCCATGGGTAAGGGCCAGAGTGTGCGACGGCATATTCCACCGCTTTTGTTTCTGCTGGCCTTGACCGCCATGTTGTTGGCTGCGGCGCGGCCTTTCGCCGTCATTAAATTGCCTTCCCAGCAGGAAACCATCATATTAGCCATGGACGTATCGGGCAGTATGAGGGCCACCGATGTCAAGCCAAACCGGCTGGTTGCCTCGCAAAATGCCGCCAAAGCGTTCCTGGCCCAGTTGCCCAGAACAGTCAAAGTAGGTATTGTTGCCTTTGCGGGAACGGCCCAGGTGGTGCAGCCTCCCACCGTGAGCCGTGACGACCTCGTCGCGGCAATTGACAAATTTCAGATGCAACGGGCCACTGCCATTGGCAGCGCCATTGTGGTATCGCTCGCCGAAATATTTCCTCAGGATGGAATCGATTTGTCAGAAATGACTTATGGGAGCGGTCGTGCCCGTGGCATCGCCATTGACCAGGCGCCCAAAAAGGACAAGAAGGATCTCGTTCCGGTTGCGCCGGGGTCATACGGCTCTGCGGCCATCATTTTGCTGACGGATGGTCAGCGCACCACTGGCGTGGATACCCTGGAAGCCACCAAAATGGCTGCCGACCGGGGGGTGCGGGTGTATACCGTCGGCGTCGGCACGGTGGATGGCGAAACGATAGGATTTGATGGCTGGTCGATGCGCGTTCGCCTGGACGAAACCACATTGAAAGCAGTTGCCGCGAGCACGCAAGGCGAGTATTTTTACGCAGGTACTGCGGAAAATCTGCGGTCGGTATACGAAAAGCTGAGTTCCCGACTGACGATTGAAAAGAAGGAAACCGAAATTTCAGGTTTGCTTGCGTTGGTTGCTGCTGCCCTGGCCATTCTGTCGGCCAGTCTTTCGCTTCTGTGGTTTAACCGGGTGCTTTGACCGCTGCGCTGGGTACCTGCGGCGATCACGTAATCAGCGGCCAGCGCAGTTCCTCAATCATGCTGTCCTGTAAGGCGAGTATTAACTTCATCACGCGCCCGTGTAAGGTCGCAAACTGTTCAATCATTTCCGCTGCCTCCGCGTGATGTGCGCTATCTGCGGCGTCCTTAATGATGGCATCGCCCAACGCATACAAAGTTTCCTGCGCTGATTCGACGGCATGAAATTCACCCAAATGGCCGTACCGGATCTTGCCCCGATTCACGCACCATATCGAGAAGCGTCCAGGGTGCTGATCTGGTACTTTGGCGAAGCCCTTAAGTGAGCCGGGCTCCATTGCCGCTTGAATGACGCGACGCTTCCACCTCTCCAAGTCGCGTTGCGCCAGCAGTAGCGGGAAGTCATCCAGATGCCACGGCACATGACACCATCGAGACCAGTTCGGGTCCGGCACGAACTGGCCGGCCCACGCCCAAATCAGACCGGCCTCCATCGCCGGCGCAATGCTGTCTCCCTGTGCCACATCACAGCCCAGACGCATTAGCATAATGCCGTGCTCGGGTGTTTCCACTCCCTCGGCCACGATGGATCGATTGAAAACAGTTGCCAGGCTGACGACTGCCTCCACAAGAGCCAGATCCTCCTGATCATCGAGCATGTCCCGCACAAAAGACTGATCAACCTTGAGGGTGTTCGTTGCCAGCCGCTTCAGGTAGGTCAGTGATGAATATCCCGTACCAAAGTCATCCAGAGCGAACTTCACACCCAATTCCTGCTGGCAAGCCAATATCAGGCGGCCAACATGCTGGATGTCACCCAACGCCGCAGATTCCACAATTTCCATTTCAAGCATGCCAGGCGGAACCTCAGGATGGCGTGCAAGTATGCCTTTCAGACGGGCGAGGAATTCAGGGTGCTGAAAATGACGGGCCGCAATGTTGACCCCGATTGGCCATAACTGACCCTGAGCCGACCACCGTTGAATTTGCTGCAGCGCTTCCTCAATAACCCACTCTCCAATATCGACGATCAAACTGGCATGCTCAACAAGTGGCAGAAACTCCAGAGGGCGTACGACCCCCTGATCCGGGTGCTGCCAGCGCAACAAGGCCTCCATCCCAACCACCTTGCCAGTCCGCATATTGATCTTGGGCTGGTAGTAGACGCGAAACTCCTTGCTTTCGAAAGCCTGCTTGATACGCTCAATTTGCTGGCGGTGATTCAGACCTTCCTTATCGAGTGCCACGTCAAAAATATGATGCCGATTGCGCCCTTCGTCCTTGGCCTGATACATGGCGAGATCGGCGTGGCGCAGCAGCGTGTCCGCGTCAGACTCATCCAGCGGATAAAGCGCGACACCAATACTGGCAGAGATCAGCACTGACTCACTTTGGATCAAGTATGGCGCCGCCATGGCCGTCTGAATGCGACGCAACATCAACTCCGCTTCAGCAATGTCTTTGAGATCACCGAGAAGCAAGACGAACTCATCACCACCGAGCCGAGCCACCGTGTCTTCAGCGCGAACGGCGCGCAGCAGCCGGGCAGACACCTCCACCAGCAACTGATCGCCGGCTTCATGGCCAAACGAATCATTCACAGGTTTGAATCCATCAAGATCGAGCATACAGACGGCCAGCAGGCACTGTTGGCGCTGCGTACTCGCCATGGCGCGAGTGAAACGATCAGATAGCAGAGCACGGTTAGGCAACCCCGTCAGAGCATCGTGGCCGGCCTGCCAGCTGACTTCGTCCATACGCTGGCGGCGGTCAGTCACGTCGCGGGCCAAGACAATAAAGCGTGGGTCGTGCCCCTCCTCGACCGGCTTGCGCGCAACTGAAAGTTCAAACCATACACGGCCTTGTGGCAAATCCAGCTCATATTGGTGACCCTGCGACTGCCCCAGGGTATGGGCCTCGCGCAAGGCCAGCATGACTTCATTGGCGGCGTCATCCGGCAAAACCTGATCGGCACGCTTGCCTACAAGCTCGCCAGGCGGCCTGAGCAGCAGATCTTCCCGGCCGCTGTGAAACCCATAAATCGTGCCGTCCAGGCCAACTTCAAACAAAAGGTCGGGAATGGCATCCAGGGTCGCCTGAAGCTGGTTTTGCACCGCTGCGATAACGCGGGCCTGCTCAAAGCGCTCCGTCATGTCCCGCAGGAGAGCGTGTAGAACAACCGAACCTTTCAATCGAATGGACGTCAGCGTGACCTCGACCGGCACGACGGTTCCGTCCTTTTTCAGATGAATCCATTCAAATCGCTGGTGCCCCAGTTTTTCTGTTTTCGCAATGATCTCTGCCACTTTTTCGGAGGAGAAACGACCATCCGGCTGGAAACGCGGAGATATGTCGGTCATTGTCTGGTTCAACAACTCCTGCCGGCTATGAAAACCCAGTTGCATCAGGGCGGCCAGATTGCAGGCAATGACACGTCCTTTTTGAATGAGCAAAACCGGGTCGTGTGCGTCCTCAAACAGGCGCCGGAATGTCGCCTCGCTCTCATTCAGGGATAGAACGACTTGCTGAACTTCATCAGCCATCCGGTTAAAAGCATGAGCGGCAGAGCGGGTTTCGGGCGCACCCAACTCAGCCACCCGCACTTGGTGTTCACCCATTTTGAAACGGTTGGCTGCTGCCGATAGCCGTTGCAAGGTCTTCAGGTTGGCACGCAAAATACCCCACACGGCCAGGATGATCAAAAACAATAGCAGGAATGCAATGGGCGTCTGCTCGGCAGTACGCCCCCAAAGCTTGTTGATCAATGGCGTCGGGTTGCTGCGCACTGTCAGCTCACCAAAGTTCTGGCCACGAAAGTTCACAGGCGACGTGGTCTCGACAGGCGCGAGATTGACCATCTTGTTAAACCAGCCGGGCGCGCGGTTATTCTCGGGTTTGGGGCTGCTTGCGCTGACCGTGGCGCCTGAATAGCGCCACTCGATGTAATCCAGCTGCGATCGGGCCTTCACCTGCTCCGTCAATATTTTTCGGGTCGCGTCGAGGTCGACCCGGACGGCGTCGTCTGACAAGATTGGGGCCAAAATGAGACTGATCTCATGCATCTGCTCATTGGATCGAGCCAGTCCATCTGCAGATTCGCTATGAAGCAGATAGACCGTCCGGCTCAAGGACGCAGACACCACCAACAGAACAACAGGCAACAATACTCGCCAAAGCAAGCCCACGCGTTTCCACCTCCAGGAATCTGGCGATATCCGCATCACGCTTGCAAAACTCCGGCTACCAGGTTTAGCTGGCGAGCGCAGCGCCGGGCCAGCCCCTGGTCGTGCGTGACCACCACAAACGCTGTTCCGCGGGTTTTCGCCAGATTCAACATCAACTCAAATACGCCATCGGCGGCGGCACGATCCAGATTCCCCGTAGGTTCATCGGCCAGCACGCACGCCGGCTGCGTCACCAACGCTCTGGCAAGGGCCACCCGCTGCCGCTCGCCACCTGAAAGTTCAGCCGGACGGTGATGAATACGGTCCTGCAAGCCCACGCTGGCCAGCATCTCCCCAGCCAGGCGCGCACTTTCGAGCACCGGCATGCGACGAATCCAGAGGGGCATGGCCACGTTATCCTGGGCACTGAATTCAGGCAGCAGGTGATGAAACTGGTACACAAAACCCAAATGCGCATTGCGCAAGCGACCTTGCTGGGCCGGATTCTGGCCGGCAAGGTCTGCTCCCATCAACTCCACTTGCCCCTGGGTGGGCGCATCCAGCCCACCCATTAAATGAAGCAAGGTACTCTTGCCGGAACCGGACGCGCCCACAATGGCAACCGTTTCCCCCGCTTGCACTTGTAAATCAACGCCACGCAACACGGTCACATCCAGTCGGCCCTCGACAAAACGCTTTGTCAGACCACGCGCCTCAAGCACGACTGGGCTACTCATAACGCAGCGCCTCCGCGGGATTCACCCGGCTTGCGCGCCAGCTCGGGTAAATCGTGGCCAAAAAAGCCAGGATCAGCGAAATAAACGCAATTGGAAGAATGTCGGAGCTTTGCGGGTCGCTTGGCATACGGCTGATCAGATAAATATCCTTGGGCAGGAAGCTGGCCTGAAACAGACGCTCCAAAGCGGGCACGATGATGTCAATGTTGAACGCCACGCCAAGACCCAGCAACAGACCGGCTAGCGTACCAATTACACCCACCATGGCGCCCTGCACCACAAATATGCCCATGATGCTTGCTGGGCTTGCACCCAACGTTCTGAGAATGGCAATGTCGGCCCGTTTGTCGGTGACGGTCATCACCAGTGTGGACACCAGATTGAACGCAGCCACTGCCACAATCAACGTCAGGATGATGAACATCATTCGCTTTTCGAGCTGCACAGCCGAGAACCAGGTGCGGTTCTGGCGTGTCCAATCCCGTATGACGATATCGCCAGAAAGGCTACGGGCCAGGTCGGCGGCCACTTGACGCGCCTGTTGCAGATCCTTGAGTTTGAGCCGAATGCCGGTCGGGCCTTCAAGCCGGAAGATTCTGGCTGCATCATCCTGATGAATCATCACCAAAGCCGAATCGTATTCATAATGGCCGGAATCAAACGTGCCGACAACAGTCATTTGCTTGAGGCGCGGCACCACCCCGGCAGGCGTGATCTGCCCGCTTGGCGCAATTAGGGTAACCTTGTCGCCCGTTACCACACCCAGACTTCGCGCCAGCTCTCCGCCCAACACAATGCCGAACTCGCCGGCGACCAGCCGGGACAAGGCGGTATTTTTCAGCGAGGCCGCCAGGTCCGTCACTTCAGGCTCGTGGGCCGGATCAATCCCTCTCACTAGGGTGCCTTTCATGTCCTCACCCCTTGCCAGCAGGGCTTGAGCAGCTATAAAAGGTGCAGCGCCAATAACCTGCGGGTTTTGCCTTGCCTCGGCCATCGTTCGGTTGACGTCGGGCAGCGCAGCGCCGTTTGGCGCCAACAGCTCAATGTGCGACACCACGCTGAGCATACGATCCCGAACCTCTTTCTGGAAACCATTCATCACGCTCAACACAATGATCAGCGCCGCCACACCCAATGCGATGCCGAGCATGGAAACCCCGGAAATGAATGAAATAAACCCATTGCGCCGTGTGGCACGCCCGGCCCGCGTGTAGCGCCAGCCAAGAATGAGTTCGTAGGGGACTTGCATGTATGCAGAAAACAGAAAACAGGAACCTTTGATTATTCGCGATGAATGTTGCATTTCGCGTCGCTTCTCGCCCATTTGCGAGGAAAAGTCGACGGAACCGTAACTATAGTGGCACTGTGGTGACGATGGGCGCCATCAGAACGATGCAGGACAATAGCGCTCATGCACCTTCTGATCCCCTTTGCCTGCGCGCAAGATCCGCAAGCACACGCAGCCTTGAAGGGCCTGAAGCTACCCCATCTCGCGCAGCTGATCGCCAGAATGGTGCGGGGGCCGGTCGATGCGGCCGATATACAGACCTTGACGCCGCCACACGAGCGAATACTGGCCCACGTATTCGGGCTTATCAGCGAGCTAACGGTGAACGACGGACTTATTCCATCGGCTGCATGGAGTCTCGCGCAATCAGGGCAAAACCCGGGACAACACGCATGGGCGCAAATCACACCCTGCCATTGGACGGTCAATAGCGATCACATTGTGATGAGTGACCCGGCTGATCTTCAGCTTCAAGAGTCCGAATCGCGAATATTGTTGGGCGCCATGAAACCCTACTTTGATGAGGATGGCATCGTGCTGCAATATGCAGCGCCAGACCGCTGGCTGGCGCGGTCCGAACTGTTCCGCACACTGCCGACCGCCT
>JAHEBY010000128.1 GCA_024642025.1 Comamonadaceae bacterium
GCGCGCCCAGCGCTTGCACGGCAGGCTTGATGTGGTCTTCTTCGCCAACCGACACGCCACCGCTGGTCAAAATCAAATCATGCCCCACTGCCGCTGCGCGCAGGGCTTCCACCGTGGCATCCAGCCGATCCGGCACGATGCCCAGGTCAGACACTTCGCATCCGAGCCGCAGCAACAGCGAGCGCAAGAAGAAACGGTTGGAGTTGTAGATGGCGCCCGGTTTCATATCCTGTGGTGCCACGTCGCCCGGCATCACGAGCTCATCCCCAGTGGAGAACAGCGCCACACGCGGGCGCCGCGCTACGAGCAGTCTGTCAAGGCCAATACTGGCTGCCAGACCTAGTGATGCAGGCGTCAGACGCTCTCCTTTTTGAAGCACCGTCGAGCCGAGAGCAACGTCTTCGCCTGCACGGCGAATCCACTGTCCGGCAGCTGGCGCAGTGTTGACGCACACACGACCATCGTCCAGTACGCTGCAGTCTTCCTGCATAACCACCGCATCGGCACCCTCTGGAATCGGTGCGCCGGTAAAAATGCGCGCCACACTGCCGGGCGCGAGCGCACTGCCACTGGCACCCGCCGCAATGCGTTGCCCCACACTTAGTACGGCCCCTGCGGCAAGCACTTCGGCACAGCGCAATGCGTAGCCATCCATCGAGCTGTTGTCGTTCGGTGGCACCTGCAAGCCAGACACCACGTCTTGCGTGAGCACACGGCCATCGGCGTCAAATACGGAAACGGTCTCAGTGCCGCCCAAAGTGGCCGCGTGCGACAGCAACTCGGCCAGCGCGTCATCAAGCGGTTTCAGCGGGCTACGGGCTGGCGGCTTGGCGCTCATGCCAGTCAGGCGCAATGCGCAGTGATATAGGCTTTAACCTGCTGCACATCCGCAGGCATCAGCTGAACGCGTTTGGGCAGGTCTTCAATGCATTCAAATTGTGCCGGGCGATGGGGTGGCTGGCCCAGTGCTTCGACAATGGTTTCGGCAAATTTGATGGGCAAGGCCGTCTCCAGCACAATCATCGGCACGCTTTCTTCGACGTGCTCACGTGCCACTTTAACGCCGTCTGCGGTGTGCGTGTCGATCATGGTGCCGAACTGCTTGTAGACATCGCGAATGGTGGCCAGGCGGTCGGCGTGCGTGCTCTTGCCACTTCTGAAACCGAAGCGAGTAGCTGCCTGTTTGAACGTAGGGTCGGCGCTCAGAACAAACCGGCCCTGCGTATTGAGCGCATCACCAAACAAGGCCTTGATGCGCGCTCCATCACGGCCCAGCAGGTCAAACACAAACCGCTCGAAGTTGGACGCCTTGGAGATGTCCATCGACGGGCTGGAGGTTTCATGCGTGTCGGCGCTGCCACGGACGCGGTACACGCCCGTGCGAAAAAACTCGTCCAGCACATCATTCTCATTCGTGGCCACCACCAGCTTGTCTATGGGCAAGCCCATCATGCGGGCCACATGCCCGGCACACACGTTGCCGAAGTTGCCCGATGGAACCGTGAAGCTGACTTTTTCAGAATTGGATTTCGTCGCCTGAAAGTAACCCGCGAAGTAGTAAACCACTTGGGCCAGCAAACGCGCCCAGTTGATGGAATTGACCGTGCCAATTTTGTGCTTGCGTTTGAACGCCAGATCGTTCGACACAGCCTTGACGATGTCCTGACAGTCGTCAAACACGCCCTCGACGGCGATGTTGTGAATGTTGACGTCCATCAGGCTGAACATCTGCGCCTGCTGGAACGGGCTCATGCGCCCGGCCGGCGACGTCATGAACACGCGCACACCCTTTTTGCCACGCATGGCGTATTCGGCTGCGCTGCCAGTGTCGCCACTGGTGGCGCCCAGGATGTTCAGCTCTTCGCCGCGTCTTGCCAGCTCGTATTCAAACAGGTTGCCCAGCAACTGCATGGCCATGTCCTTGAAGGCCAACGTGGGACCATTGGACAGGGCTTCGAGGTAGATATTGCCCAGCTTGCGCAACGGCACAATTTCAGGCGTTCCAAACACCGCCTCGGTATAGGTCTTGAGGCATATCGCTTTCAGGTCATCCGCAGGTATGTCGTCGATATAAAGGGACAGGATTTCAAAGGCCAACGCGCCATAGCCCTGAGTGCTGTAAACGCGGCGCCAGGCTTCCAGCGTGGCGGGCGTTACCTGCGGGTAACTCTCCGGCAGGTACAGGCCGCCGTCAGGCGCAAGCCCCTCAAGCAGGATTTCGCAGAACTTTTTGCGGTCAGTCGGGTTGCTGCTGGTTTGCCGGGTAGAGACGTAGAACATCAGGCCAGCTCTTCCTTGCGAATGCGGGTGATGGCCTCCAGCACCGTGGGAAGCGCCTGCATGCGCGCGATGGCGCTGTTCATTTTCCCCTCTGAGGTGTCATGCGTCAGGATGATCAAGTCGGTCTGCGCAACGGGCGCCTTGTCACCGCCCACTTCATCCGCCTCACGCTGCAGCATGGCGTCGATACTGATGTCGGTTTCAGCCAGAATGCCGGTCACTTTGGCCAGCACGCCCGCCTGGTCTGCTACTCGCAGTCGCAGGTAATAACTGGTGACCACATCGGCCATTGGCAACACAGGCGTGTCGCTCATGGCGCCGGGCTGGAAAGCCAGGTAAGGCACGCGCTGGGCCGCGTCGGCAGAATGCAGGCGGGCAATATCCACCAGATCGGCGATCACCGCGCTGGCGGTTGGCTCGCTACCTGCACCCTTGCCGTAGTACAGGGTCGTGCCCACCGCATCCCCATTCACGACCACGGCATTCATCGGGCCCTCCACATTGGCAATCAGTCGCTTGGCCGGAATCAGGCAAGGGTGGACGCGCAGCTCAATACCCTTGCCCGCGCGCTTGGTAATGCCCAGCAGCTTGATGCGATAGCCCAGTTGCTCGGCATACCTGATGTCGGCTGACGCCAGTTTGGTAATGCCTTCGGTATACGCCTTGTCAAACTGTACGGGAATGCCGAAAGCGATGGCCGACATCAGCGTCACCTTGTGCGCGGCATCCACGCCTTCAATGTCGAAAGTCGGGTCCGCTTCGGCATAACCCAGCCGCTGGGCTTCCTTGAGTACCACGTCAAAGTCCAGACCCTTGTCACGCATCTCGGACAGGATGAAATTGGTGGTGCCGTTGATAATGCCGGCGATCCACTGGATGCTATTGGCCGTGAGTCCCTCGCGCAACGCTTTGATGATGGGTATGCCACCAGCCACTGCCGCCTCAAAAGCGACCATGACGCCCTTGGCATGCGCCGCTGCAAAAATCTCGGTGCCGTGCACCGCCAGGAGCGCCTTGTTGGCGGTAACCACATGCTTGCCGGCGGCAATGGCTTCAAGCACCAGCTGTTTGGCAATGCCGTAGCCGCCGATAAGTTCGATGACGATATCAATTTCAGGGTTGGCTATGACGGCGCGTGCATCGTTGACGACTTTCACATCGGCGCCCACGATGGCTTGCGCGCGAGCCACATCCAGATCAGCCACCATGGTGATCTCGATGCCGCGCCCGGCGCGCCGCTTGATTTCTGCCTGATTGCGCTTGAGCACATTGAAGGTGCCACTGCCAACCGTGCCTATGCCCAAAAGGCCTACCTGAATTGATTTCATGATTTCTTTATGCCAAATAGGGCCTTAACCCCCGTCACTTATGCGCGATTAGCTACCAATTTAATAGTATTTGGAGTTACCTTGCTCGAATCCTGATCAGTGCCGTGTTCACGGCGATAGGATTCGAGAAATTTGGCAATGCGGCCAATCGCCTCCCGCAAATCGTCCTCATGCGGAAGGAACACGATGCGAAAGTGATCCGGCTGTTGCCAGTTGAAGCCCGAGCCCTGCACCAGCATGACCCGCGTTTCGCGCAGCAACTCCAGGAAAAACTGGCGATCATCCGTGATGGGATAGACCTTGGGGTCGAGCCGGGGAAACATGTACAAGGCCGAACTGGGTTTCACGCAGCTCACGCCCGGAATGGCAGTAATGAGCTCGTAGGCCAGATCGCGCTGACGGCGCAGCCTGCCGCCTTCACACACCAGGTCGTTAATGCTCTGATAGCCGCCCAAAGCCGTCTGTATGGCCCATTGGCCCGGTACGTTGGAACACAGCTTCATGTTGGAGAGCATGTTCAGGCCCTCGATGTAGTCGGCCGCATGCTTTTTGTCGCCCGACACAACCATCCAGCCCGCACGATAGCCACAGGAGCGGTAACTTTTGGAGAGCGAGTTGAAGGTCAGCGTGAGCACATCGGTTGACAGACTTGCCAGCGCCGTGTGTTTGACGCCGTCGTAAAGCACCTTGTCGTAGACCTCGTCGGCCAGGATCACCAGGCCGTGCTCGCGGGCGATTTCCACAATGCTGTTGAGCAGCGCGTTGGTATACAACACGCCAGTCGGATTGTTTGGATTGATGACGACGATGCCTTTGGTGCGCGGCGTGATCTTGGCGCGAATGTCGTCCAGATTGGGCATCCAGTTATTGGCTTCATCACACAGGTAATGCACAGGCTTGCCGCCTGAAAGGCTGGTGGCGGCAGTCCACAGCGGGTAGTCGGGCATGGGCAGCAGCAACTCGTCGCCGTTGTCCAGCAAGGCATTGGTGGCCATGGTGATGAGCTCACTGGCGCCGTTGCCGAGGTAAATGTCGTCCAGCGTCACGCCCGCAATACCCTGCTTCTGCGTCTCGTGCATGACGGCCTTGCGCGCCGCGAAGATGCCCTTGCTGTCCGAATAGCCGGCAGAGTTGGGCAGGTTGCGGATCATGTCCTGCTGGATTTCCTCGGGCGCATCAAAGCCAAACACTGCCAAATTGCCCAGGTTGAGTTTGATGATTTTCTGGCCTTCGTCCTCCATCTGGCGTGCCGCATCCATGATGGGGCCACGGATGTCGTACAGCACATTCGCCAGCTTGGCAGATTTTTGAATCGTTTTCAAAGTCCCTCCCAGGGTCATCCCGAGTGTGTGAAACCTATAATTTGAACACAGTTCTGCCCCACAACCGTGTGGCACAGCGTGAGAAACAGGCCCCTGCGCCATTGGAGTGCCCATGAAACTACAACCCGACAAATTCGACGTGCAATCCATCTCGGGTTACGGGCCTGGCTGGGTGCGCGTGGACGGCGAGCACATCACGCACAGCGTGGTGATTTCGTCGCGTGGTCAACGTTTCAACTGGGTGTGCGACACGTTTGAAGATTTGACGGCGGATCACTTCGCGCAGTTGGCCGATCTCGCGCCTGAAATGGTCATTTTTGGCAGCGGCGATCGAATCCGGTTTCCGCAGCCGCGCTGGATGCAGGCTTTGATGACCAAACGCATCGGCCTTGAGACCATGGACACGCATGCCGCATGCCGGACCTACAACATTCTGGCGGGCGAAGGACGCAACGTTGTGGCAGCCATTTTGCTGGCTTCAAACTCCCCGGACACCGCGGCGGGTACCTGAGAGTGCGTTTTCAGAGTAAAATCACGGGTTGCGGTTGGGGGCATACCCAAGTTGGCGCACCCACTTGAAGGTCGTTGCGAATCTTGAAACCTCCAGCCAAGTCTGACACATTCTGCATACGGGATTCAAGTTACATATGGCGATCGTTGTCGATAAAACCCTACCCGAGTTCGAAGCCCTGGCCACCAATGGCGTCAAGGTTACCAACACCAGTCATGTCGGCACCATCATGATTCTGTACTTTTACCCCAAGGACAACACGCCCGGGTGCACCACAGAAGCCATGCAGTTTCGCGACAAATACAAGGATTTTGTGAAAGCAGGCGCGATCGTTTTCGGCGTTTCACGTGACAACATGAAATCGCATGAAGACTTCAAGGTCAAGCTGGAGTTGCCGTTTGAGCTGATTGCCGACACCGAAGAAAAGATGTGCCACATGTTTGGCGTGGTCAAAAACAAGATCATGTACGGCAAGAAAGTAAAAGGCATTGAGCGCAGTACATTTCTGGTCGGTGCCGATGGCGTTCTCAAGGGAGAATGGCGTGGGCTCAAAGTTCCCGGCCATGTAGATGACGTTCTCAAGGCCGTCAAGGCACTAAAAAAAGCCGCTTGATTGACCCGCTCCCGACTGCCCGTTTGGGGCTGGCACGGGTCATGCATAATCGAAAGCATGCAGTTGCATTCAACCGCCGCATCCAGACCCTCGGGTCGTCATCAAGCCGCCCTGGTCTCCGGGCGGCTTTTTTGTTTTTCTGAACCCTGCTTTTACGAGCCCCACACTCATGCCACTGCCTCCCGCACCCGCCAAACGCGCTGCCCTACTGACGCATGACGCCTACAACGTACAGGCCCGCAGCGTGCCCAAGTCCTCCAGGAAAACCGCCCGATCAAAATCCAATGGCCTGACCGAAGACAAGCCGCAAGCCCGGCAACACTCAGGTAGACCAGACAGCGTGAAAGCGCTGGATACTGCAAAACCGGAAAAGATGCTTCAAATCGAAACCCGGCGCCCACAGGAATCCAGGGCACCGGTTGAACCAAGAGAAGAAGCGCGGGAGCAGCACCAAAGCGTGCCCAAGCGTAAAAAGGCCAAATCCAGCGGCCCTGCCAAACTGTTTGTGCTGGATACCAACGTGCTTTTGCACGACCCGATGTGCCTGTTTAGGTTCGAAGAGCATGACATCTTTCTGCCGATGATCGTGCTCGAGGAGCTCGACGGGCACAAAAAAGGCATGACCGAGGTGGCGCGCAATGCCCGCCAGACCAGTCGCACACTCGACGCGCTGGCTGGTACCAACGGGGCCGACATTGGTTTGGGTCTGAAACTGGACTCCACCGGCCATCGCGAAGCCAGCGGCAACCTGTTTTTCCAGACGCAACCGCTGAACTACACGTTGCCAACCAGCCTGCCCCAAGGCAAGGCCGACAACCAGATTCTGGGCGTCGTTGAAGCCCTTCGCCAACAGCAGGTGGAAAAGGCAGGCGCAAAATCTGGCGCCAGCGCCCGCGAGGTGGTGCTGGTGTCCAAAGACATCAACATGCGCGTGAAGGCGCGGGCGCTTGGCCTGGCTACCGACGACTACCAGAACGACAAAACACTTGAAGACGGCGACCTCCTTTATTCGGGCGCCATGGCACTGCCGTCAGACTTCTGGGCCACACACGGGCAGACGGTAGAGAGCTGGCAGAGCGGCGCGCATACTTTTTACCGGATTACCGGCCCTGTTGTCCCCAGCCTGCTGATCAACCAGTTTGTTTTTTTTGAAGCCCCGGGCGAGCCGTCGCTCTACGCAAGAGTCACGGAGATCCGTGGCAAGACGGCCGTCTTCAAAACCCTCAAGGACTTCAACCATCTCAAAAATGCGGTGTGGGGCGTCACCACCCGCAATCGCGAACAGAACTTTGCGATGAACTTGTTGATGGACCCGGAAGTTGACTTTGTCACACTCACGGGCACCGCTGGCACGGGCAAAACGCTGATGGCGCTGGCCGCGGGCCTCTCTCAAGTGCTGGACGAGCGACGCTACACCGAGATCATCGTCACCCGCGCCACCGTGAGCGTGGGCGAAGACATTGGTTTCTTGCCGGGCACGGAAGAAGAAAAGATGGGCCCTTGGATGGGTGCGCTGGACGACAACATGGAGGTC
>JAHEBY010000129.1 GCA_024642025.1 Comamonadaceae bacterium
CGCATCGGGGCATGAATATCAGCGAGCAGGAGTTCGTCAGTGTGATCGACGACGCGATGGCCGCTTTGGAGACCTGCGGCGTGGAGGCGCCGGTTCGCAACGAGGTGCTAGGCGTGCTGTGGTCCATGAAGGCCGAGGTGGTGCGGGTTTGATTTGGGGGCGGTGCTCCCGCCCATGAAATGCATGCCGGACTTCAATTTGCCGCGACCCGCATGACATCCGTGACTTTTGTGCCCGATTTCAAGGGTTCGGGTTACTTTCGCACGCGCCCACTTTGCTGCCCCGTCGCCCTGCCAATCGGCGCAGATCGTCGGGCCTTCAAATCCTTTGAAAACCGGCAATAATAGTGAACAAATCGGACATTAGCCCCCGTCCAATGTGCGCAAATAGCTATCTAAACTATAGCAAACCAGGTTGCTCAGCGTACCACTCATGAAAGTGCTGCATGCCATCTTCCATGGGGCTCTGATACGGGCCGGTCTCGTTGTCGCCGCGCAGCATCAGGGCCTTGCGGCCTGCGTCCATGCGCAGGGCGATTTCGTCGTCTTCAACGCAGGTTTCCATGTAGGCGGCTTGCTGCGCTTCGACAAATTCGCGCTCGAACGCGGCAATTTCTTCGGGGTAGTAAAACTCCACCATGTTGATGGTTTTTTGCGGCCCGATGGGGTGCAAGGTGGAAACTGTGAGCACGTGTGGGTACCACTCCACCATCACGCCCGGGTAGTAGGCGAGCCAGATGGCGCCGTATTTTGGCGGCACGCCGCCACGGTAATCCAGCAGCGCTTTTTGCCAGCGCTCATAGATAGGTGAGCCGCCTGATGCATCGGCCTTGCCCAGCCGGTTGGCTACGCCCACGGTTTGCACGCTGTAGTGCTTTTTGAATTCCCAGCGCAAGTCTTCGCAGGTTACAAAAGTGCCCAGACCGGGGTGAAAAGGCCCGACGTGGTAATCCTCGAGGTAAACCTCAATGAAGGTCTTCCAGTTGTAGTTGCATGCATGCATTTCAACGCGGTCCAGCACGTGGCCCGAGAAATCAAGGTCTGCCAGCGGACCCATGCCGGCCAGGTCGGCGGCGACCGGGCGGGCTTTGTCGTCGCCGGTGGCCGCGCCTTCGAACAAAAGGCCGTTCCACTCCTGAAGCGGATAGTTGCGCAGGTTCAGGCAGGGGTCTTCGGCAAAATGCGGTGCGCCAAGCAGCGTGCCTGCCGCATGGTTTGCGCCGCCGCTGTAGGTCCACCGGTGCAGGGGGCAAACCAGGTTGCCGCCAGCGGTGCCGGCTTGGGTATCGTTGAGAGACCCACGCCCCTTGAGCATGACAGCTTGCCGGTGCCGGCAAATATTGGATATGAGCTCTACGCCCCCCGGCGAGCGGACCAGCGCCCGGCCGCCTTCCTCTTGCGGCAGCACGTGGTAGTCACCCACTTGGGGGACGGCAAGCTGGTGCCCCACATACCGCGGACGGCCACGGAACAACCCCGTCAGCTCGCGCTGAAACAAGGCGTCGTCGAAATAGCTGGAGACGGGTAGTGGGCTGCAGACCTGTTGCAGCCTAAGGCTTAAATCAGACATCAGTTTCCCGACCTGAGGACTCCCTACAAAAGATCGAAGGGAGGAGGGTGAGAGGGCCGGCCCAGCCGACGGTGAAGGGCCCTGATTGTAGCCCGGGCATTGTCGCGCAAGGGGCTGTAAGCCCGCTGCAGCGCAGCAAAGTCTAAAATAGCCCGTTTTGGACCCCATAGAGCCAATGCCCAAGGCCGCAACTCCCCAAGTCAATGCAAAACCCACGGCGCTGCCCGCCACCTACGAAGCTGCCTTGCAGGAGCTGGAGGGGCTGGTCAGCCAGCTCGAGTCGGGTGACATGCCGCTGGAGCAATTGCTGAGCGGGTACCAGCGGGGTGCTGAGTTGCTCAAGTTTTGCCGCGACAAACTAGAAGTGGTTGAAAACCAGATCAAGGTTCTGGACGGCGGCGCCCTCAAACCGTGGAAGCCAGAGTGAGCAGACCAGAGCCGGACTCAGCCGTGATGGAAGACTCGTTTGATCTGCAGCGGTGGAGTGCCGATTGCCTCACCCGGGTTGAACGTGCGCTTGAACGCTGGGTAACCGCCGATGCGCCTGCCGATCTGGAGCATGGCGCACCGGCCGAGTTGGTAGAGGCCATGCGCTATGCGGTGCTGGATGGTGGCAAGCGATTGCGCCCGCTCTTGGTTTTGGCGGCGTGTGAGGCGGTGCTGGGCAATACAGCCGCCGGTTTGCGGGCCGCTTGTGCCACCGAGCTGATCCACGCCTATTCCCTCGTGCATGACGACATGCCATGTATGGACGACGATGTGCTGCGCCGCGGCAAGCCCACAGTGCATGTCAAATTTGGCGAAGCCACGGCCTTGCTGGCTGGCGATGCGCTTCAGGCGCTGGCATTTGAATTACTCACACCCGACGATGCTTCTGTGCCGGCTGGCATGCAGGCCCATTTGTGCCGATTGCTGGCCCGCGCGGCTGGCAGCGCGGGCATGGCGGGCGGCCAGGCAATCGATTTGGCCAGCGTGGGCAAACCTTTGACCGAGCGCCAGCTGCGCGATATGCATGAGCTCAAAACCGGTGCGCTGCTGCAAGGCAGCGTGATGATGGGTGCAGCCTGCGGCGCAACCTCGCCTGGCGCCTGGGCGGCGCTGGCGGCATATGGCGCGGCAGTCGGTTTGGCGTTTCAGGTGGTGGATGACATTCTGGATGTGACGGCGGATTCAGCTACGCTGGGCAAGACTGCGGGCAAAGACGCGTTGCACGACAAGCCCACCTATGTGTCAGTTTTGGGGTTGGAGCCGTCGCGATCGCGTGCCCGGGAGTTATTGGACATTGCCCTTGCCGCCCTTGACGATAGTGGCTTGCCACCTGCCAGAACCAGCGTGTTGAGGGCGCTGGCCGACATGGTGGTGAATCGTGTCAATTGAAGCCTGCAGGTCATCCCATACAACTATCAAGTAGCCATGTCTCAAACTAAATATCCACTGCTGGAATCGATAGATGACCCGGCGGGTTTGCGCCTGTTGCCCCGCGCGAAACTCGGCGCCTTGGCCGACGAGTTGAGGGCCTACGTGCTTGAAAGCGTCTCCAGAACCGGTGGGCATTTGAGCTCCAATCTGGGTACTGTTGAACTGACGGTGGCTTTGCACTATGTGTTCAATACCCCGCATGACCGCCTGGTATGGGATGTGGGGCACCAGACGTATCCACACAAGATTTTGACTGGCCGGCGCGAACGCCTGGGATCATTGCGACAGCATGGCGGTTTGAGCGGCTTTCCGCAACGCTCTGAGAGCGAATACGACGCGTTTGGCACGGCGCATTCCAGCACGTCGATTTCTGCTGCGCTGGGCATGGCTTTGGCGGCAAAAATAAAGGGCGAGGAGCGCCATGCCGTCGCGGTCATTGGCGACGGTGCCATGACGGCGGGCATGGCCTTTGAAGCACTCAACAACGCGGGCGTGGCGGACTGCAACCTGCTGGTGATTCTGAACGACAACGACATGAGCATCAGCCCGCCTGTGGGCGCGCTGAACCGGTATCTGGCGCAGCTCATGAGTGGGCAGTTTTACGCTGCCGCCAAAAACGTGGGCAAAACCGTGCTCAAGGGCGCGCCGCCCCTATTTGAGTTGGCAAAACGGATTGAAGAGCACGCCAAAGGCATGGTGGTGCCGGCAACCCTGTTTGAGAAATTCGGGTTCAACTACGTGGGGCCGATCGACGGCCATGATCTTGATTCACTCATCCCCACTCTGGAAAACATCAAGCATCTCAAGGGGCCACAGTTCCTGCATGTGGTTACAAAAAAAGGACAGGGCTACAAGCTGGCCGAAGCGGATCCTGTCGCCTATCACGGGCCTGGCAAGTTTGACCCTGCCGTGGGCCTGCAGAAACCTGCGACGCAACCGAAGCAAACCTTTACGCAGGTGTTTGGTCAATGGCTCTGCGACATGGCCGAAATGGACCCCCGCCTGGTGGGTATTACCCCCGCGATGCGCGAAGGTTCGGGCATGGTCGAGTTTGAAAAGCGGTTTCCAGCCCGCTACTTTGATGTGGGCATTGCCGAGCAGCATGCCGTGACGTTTGCAGCCGGCCTCGCGTGTGAGGGCATGAAGCCCGTCGTGGCGATTTACTCCACGTTTTTACAGCGTGCCTACGATCAGCTTATTCACGATGTGGCCATTCAGAACTTGCCCGTCGTGTTTGCGCTGGACCGTGCAGGCCTTGTGGGCGCCGATGGTGCGACGCATGCAGGGGCTTACGATATTCCGTATTTGCGCTGCGTACCCAATGTCAGCATTGCATGCCCGGCAGACGAGCGGGAATGTCGCAGCCTTCTAACGTCTGCCTTCGAGCAAAACCACCCCGTGGCGGTGCGCTATCCGCGCGGTGCCGGAGCGGGCGTTGCCACCGAGGCCGAATTGCAGGCATTGCCCTTTGGCAAGGCAGAGGTTCGCCGGCGCGGCCACGGTATCGCGATCCTGGCCTTTGGAACGCTGTTGTATCCAGCGCTTGAAGCTGCTGAAGAGATCAATGCCACCGTGGTCAACATGCGATGGGCCAAACCCCTGGATACCGAGTTGCTGCTCCAAATCGCCGCGCAACACAGTGCGCTCGTTACCGTGGAAGACGGCGCCATCATGGGCGGCGCAGGCAGTGCGGTGGACGAGGCGCTTCAGGCGGCTGGCAAGGTGCTGCCGTTGTTGCAGCTTGGGTTGCCGGATGTGTTCATCGAGCATGGCGACCCTGCCAAGTTGATGGCGATGCAGGGGCTGGATGCAATCGGTATCGCGCAATCCATCAAAACCCGGTTTTTAGCCCTGACCGAGAACGCAAAGCCAACCCTGAAAGTAGTGGCGTAACGACGCAAATACGCGGCCCGTGTGTGGGGTATATCCCCCACGAATGGCGGCCGATCCATAGGGTAAACTCGCGCGCACACGGCGGCCAATGGAGGTACCCTTCTGGCTGGGCGTAAGTCCGGCGATCCGCTATCAGGAGCGGACTTCTATATCAAACTCTACCGGAGAAAGCATGTCTGCACTATTGAGTCTGTCAAGGTTGATCGACGCTATAAGCCTCGGCCTTGGAAAACTGATCGGCTGGCTGATTCTTGCGGCCACGGTGATCAGCGCTGTCAACGCAGTGTTGCGCAAAGCTTTCAGCATTGGCTCCAATTCGGCGCTGGAGATTCAGTGGTATCTGTTCGCCGGAGTCTTCATGCTGGGTGTGGGCTACGTCATGCTCAAGAACGATCATGTACGGATCGACTTCATTTCGTCCCGGTTTTCAAAACGTACCAACGCCATCATTGACGCCATCGGCATTGTGGTGTTCACAATTCCGTTGGCGTGGATCATGATTGATTTGGCATGGCCATATTTCATGCGGGCCTACGACAGTGGCGAGATGAGCCAAAACGCGGGGGGGCTGATTCGATGGCCGGCGATCGCACTGATTCCTGTCGGGTTCGGCATTTTGTTGATGCAGGCGGTATCAGAGCTGATCAAGCGAATCGGATTTCTGACCGGCCACCGTGACCAACCGTTCTCGGTCGAACATGACAAGACCAACGAGGAACTTCTGGCTGAGGAGCTGGCGGCCGAGGCCGAAGCGGAAGCGGCAAAAATTCAGCCTGCCAATCAGCAGAACACCGGGAAGAACTGACATGCACGCCATCATCATGCAGTATTTCGTCCCCGTTATGTTCGGCGGACTTTTCTTCTTTCTTCTCACCGGAATCCCGGTCGCATTTGGCCTGGCGGCCACTGGCCTTCTCTTTGGCCTGATCGGTATGGAAGCCGGGCTGTTCTCGGAAAACCTGTTTCAGGCGCTACCGCTGCGCGTGTTCAACATCATGTCGAACGAAACGCTGCTGGCGATTCCATTCTTCACCTTCATGGGCATTATTCTCGAACGGTCGCGTATGGCAGAGGACCTGCTGGAAACCGTGGGGCAGGTGTTCGGCCCGGTGCGTGGCGGACTCGCCATTGCAGTGATCCTGGTGGGGGCCTTGCTCGCCGCAACGACTGGCGTTGTGGCGGCCGCCGTCATCTCCATGGGCCTCATCTCATTGCCCATCATGTTGCGCTACGGTTACAACCGCACGGTGGCAACTGGCGTTATCACAGCGTCTGGCACGCTGGCGCAGGCCATTCCACCGTCGCTCGTGCTGATCGTCTTGGCCGACCAGATGGGAAGGTCTGTAGGCGACATGTATGCTGGCGCTGTCATGCCGGCACTGCTGCTGGTCGGTTTGTATGTGGCCTACGTGGTTGTGGTGGCCATTGTCAAGCCCAAATGGGTGCCTGCGTTGCCGCAAGAGGCGCGCATTTATCGCGAGAACAATGGCGCCAGTGGTCACCGGTCGCTGGTTGTGCTGCTGATTGTGTGCGCTCTCGCAGGATGGTACTGGTCTACCATCCACAACCATTTGATGGGTGGCTGGCTTGAGCGTACCATGCCTGCAGATCGGGACGAGATTGTCATCATGTCGTTAACCGTCTCATCGCTGCTGGCGTTGACGCTGGCCATTCTCAACCGGGTTGCGCGCTTGGGCCTGCTATCGCGTCTGGCCGAGCAGGTGACGTTTGTGCTAATCCCGCCACTGGTGCTGATGTTTCTGGTGCTGGGGACTATATTTCTGGGCGTGGCCACACCAACGGAAGGCGGCGCGATGGGTGCCATGGGTGCACTCATCATGGCGGTTTCCCGAAAACGGCTGAGCTTCAAGTTATTCACACAAGCTCTGGACGGCACTGCCAAACTGGCCACCTTCGTCATGTTTATTTTGGTGGGTTCGACGGTTTTCAGCTTTACTTTTAACGCGGCGGACGGCCATGTTTGGGTTGAACACCTTTTCACGGGCATGCCTGGCGGTGCCTTGGGTTTCCTGATCGTCGTGAATATCCTGGTTTTTATCCTTGGGTGCTTCATCGACTTTTTTGAGATCGCATTTATTGTGATACCGATCCTGGTTCCAGTGGCCACCAAAATTCTTCCGACAATGATGCCGGGCGTGCCGATTGATGCGGTGATGATCTGGTTCGGCATTATTCTTGCCGTCAACCTGCAAACCTCATTTCTGACGCCACCTTTTGGCTTCGCCCTGTTCTATTTGCGCAGTGTGGCTGCCAAGACCGAATATAAGGACCGGATCACAGGCGAAACCATTCCCGCAGTCAAGACGGGCCAGATCTATATGGGGTCGATTGCGTTTCTGTTTTTGCAGGTCACCGTGCTCGCTCTGGTTATTTCATTTCCAAAGCTGGTTGTTAGCGGCATAGACAGTGGGCCGAAAATCGACGCAGAAAAAGCGCTGGAGCAATTTACGCTCCCGCCACCGGGCAAGCTCGCGCCGTTGCCAACATTTGAAATGCCTGCTCCGGCAGAGCCTACTGCCGGTACGACCCCCGCCACGCCTGGCGGCGGTGGCGCAGCGCCTGCATCTGGTGACACGGCTGGCACTGGCGCCGCTGATGACCCAATGAAGGCGCTTTTGGATGCAGTCAAAGAGGA
>JAHEBY010000130.1 GCA_024642025.1 Comamonadaceae bacterium
CAATAGCAGGCTAAAGGTTGCTGGCTGGCAAGGCGGATGGCGCGGGTACCCGGGCGCAGGCCTCGCCAAGCGCCAGCCCTGCAAACTACCAGCCCGTCTCAGGCCTTTGCCAGCAAAGAAATTGCCTTGCGCAACCGCACACGAAGCGCCCCCGGTTGAGTGCGCGTGATCTTGACTTCTGGCGTTTCGTGCCATGCGGCGCAATGCGCAATGGCTTCGGCGACGTTAAGCACCGCATTGTCTGCAAGTGTCACGCCGGGCTCCAGATACAGCGCCTTTACTTGAAAAACGCCCACGGCACGGTGCGCCTTGGCGTCCAGCCGCCCGATCAACTCGCCGCGGTGCAGGATAGGCAACACGAAATAGCCAAAGCGGCGCCTGGCTTCGGGTGTGTAGCACTCAATGCGGTAATCAAAATTGAACATCACTGACGCGCGCTCGCGATCCCACACGATGGGGTCAAAGGGCGACAGCAGCGTGGTGTGACTGGCTTCGAGTTTGCCAGCCACAATCTTTTTCAGCAGCGCCAAATTGCTGGCATGCACGTACCCCGGCACTGTCCAGCCCTCCACGGCTACACGGTGCAACAGGCCCTGCTCGACCAGCTCATCCAGATCGGCATCTTTAAGCCGTGGCTTGAGGCGAAAGTAATCATGCACCCAGCGCGCCTGCGTCACGCCCAGCGCCTGCACCGATTTTTCGATGAACTGGGTGCGAACCGCGTCCACCTGCGGCAACGTCAGATTCGCCAAACCGGGTGCCACCCGGTGCGCAAGGTCATACACGCGCTGAAACTTGTCGCGACGGGTCACCATCAGCTCGCCGGTGGCGAACAGCGCTTCAAGCCAGCGCTTTTCATCTTTCCAGCCCCACCAGCCACCACTTTTGCCCCCGCCTTCACCATCGGCGCGTTCGAATTCGCTGGATTTGACGGGGCCGCTAGCCTCAATATGCGCCAACAACGCGTCGAGCTCGGCGCGCTGTCTGGCCAGAATCGCCTGCCCGTTGGCAATGCCCCAGTGCCGCCGGGTTTGGTGGTTGTAGGCGCGGTGCAGCGCCAAGTCAGCCATGGGCGCAAAGCAGGCTTCGTGCGCCCAGGTTTCAAACAGATGGGCCCTGGCCAGCGCCTGATCCAACCACCGGGCAGGGTAGTGGCCCAGACGCGAAAACAGCACCAGATACGGGCTGCGCGCCACCACATGAATGGTATCGATCTGCAGCAGTTGCATGCGGTCGATGCAGCGTCGCACCGCAAGCGGTGTGGCGGTCTTTGCCGGGGCAACCAGCAGGCCCTGCGCTGCGAGTTGCAGGTGGCGTGCGTGCTGGAGGGTCAGGTTGGTCACTCGACGCGCGTAGGGTGATCAGCCACGCATCCGCGCCAGCAGCCCCGCCGTCGATCCGTCCAGCCCGTCGGTATTGCCACTGTTCAAGCGCGCTTCAACATCTTTGGCCAGCACCTTGCCCAGCTCCACGCCCCACTGGTCGAAGCTGTTGATGCCCCACAGCGAACCGCTCACAAAGACGCGGTGCTCCTGTAGCGCAATCAGCGCGCCAAGCGACGTGGGTGTGAGGTCGTCCAGCAGCAAGAAGGTGCTGGGGCGGTTGCCGGGGAAGTTCTTGTGACCGCCCGTGTCTGCCTTGCCCAGCATCAGCGCCTGCGCCTGTGCCAGCACATTGGCCAGCAGCAAGGTGTGATGGCCCGGCAAGCTGTGGCGCGGCTTTTTGACGGCCACAAACTCCACCGGAACCACGTCGGTGCCCTGATGCAGCATTTGAAAATACGCATGCTGTCCATTGGTGCCGGGCTCGCCCCACAGCACGGGCGAGGTGCCATACGGCAAGGCGTGTCCCGCGGCGTCCACCTGTTTGCCGTTACTCTCCATTTCCAGCTGCTGCAGATAGGCTGGCAGGCGGCGCAGGGCGCTATGGTACGGCGCAATGCTGCGGCTGGTGAAGCCATGAAAGTTGCGGTACCACACGTCCAGCAAACCCAGCCGCACGGGCAGGTTTTGCGCCAGCGGCGCGGTACGAAAGTGCTCATCCATCTCATGCGCGCCAGCCAGAAACTCGCGAAAGCCCTTGGCGCCAGTGGCGATGGCCAGCGGCAGGCCGATGGCCGACCACATCGAATAGCGGCCACCCACCCAGTCCCAGAAGCCAAAGGTGGTGGTGATGCCAAACGCGTTGGCCGCCGCCACATTGGTGGTGAGCGCCGCAAAATGCCGGGCAATGTCGGTGCCACCATGGGCCGTAAACCACGCCTTGGCCGACGCGGCGTTGGTCATGGTTTCGATGGTGGTGAAGGTTTTGCTGGCGATCAGGAAGAGTGTGCTTTCTGGCCTGACTTTCTTCAGCGTGGCGGCCAGCTCATGGCCATCAACATTGGAGACAAAGTGAAACCGCTTGCCGGGAAGTACGAATTCGTCCAGCGCGGCAACCGCCATCTGCGGCCCCAGGTCGGAGCCGCCAATGCCGATGTTGACCACATCGGTGATGCCTGCGTCCGCCCGCACCGCTTCAGCGTAGGTCAGCATGGCGCCCAATGTGGTGTGCACATCAGACAACTCTTTTGCTACTTTACTGATAGCTGATGAATCATATTTGACGAGGGCTGAAGCGCTATTTTGTTCAGGAAAACGCAACAACCAGTGCATCACGGCACGGTTTTCAGTGTTGTTGATGGCTTCGCCGGCAAACATGGCGTTGCGATGTGCTTCAAGGCCGGATTGCCGCGCCATATCCATCAGCAGCGCTTCCGTGTTGGCGTCAAGCCGGTTTTTCGAGAGGTCGGCAAACACGTGGGGCGCCTGCTGGCTAAAGGCTTCAAAACGGCGAGGCTCGGTTGCAAAGGCTTCGCGGACGTCGAATGATCCGCCAGCGTTGGAAAAGGCTTCGTGCAGTTTGGTCCAGGCGGTCGTTTGGTCGCAGCGCAACCGCGCCGTTTTGCCGGATTCAGAGGTTTGACTTATTCCCATGGTCATGCTGCCTTGATCAGTTGTTCCAGTTTCACCGTGTCGGCGCAGAAAGCGCGAATACCCTCTGCCAGTTTTTCGGTGGCCATTGCATCTTCATTCAACGCCATGCGGAATTGCGCCTCGTCATACTGCACGGCTGGCAAATCCAGCCCACGGGCGGCTTGCGGGTCCAGCGCGCGGGCAATTGGCGCCTCAGACGCAGCCAGCGTAGCCAGCAGGTCCGGGCTGATGGTGAGCAGATCGCACCCGGCCAGCGCCGTGATTTGCCCGACGTTGCGAAAGCTGGCACCCATCACCTCGGTCGCAATGCCGAACTTCTTGTAATGGTCATAGATCTGGCGAACCGATTTCACACCCG
This sequence comes from Comamonadaceae bacterium, assembly GCA_024642025.1. Taxonomy (GTDB): domain Bacteria; phylum Pseudomonadota; class Gammaproteobacteria; order Burkholderiales; family Burkholderiaceae_C; genus Egaibacter. The sequence continues at coordinate 3,334 of JAHEBY010000130.1, forward strand.
GGTCGTTGGCACCAGCGTTGTCGGCTTCCACCCACGTGGCGCCAGCAGACTTTTTGTACCAGTCGTAAATGCGGCCTACAAAGGGCGAAATCAGTTGCACGCCGGCCTGCCCGCACGCCACCGCCTGGCAAAACGAAAACAGCAGGGTCAGGTTGGTGTGAATGCCGCGCTGCTCAAGCCGCCGGGCAGCCTGAATACCTTCCCACGTAGCGGCCACCTTGATCAGCACCCGGTCGATGTGCACGCCCTGAGCCTCGTAGAGCTCGATGATGCGCTCGCCTCGGGAATAGGTGGCGCTGGCATCAAAGCTCAGGCGAGCGTCGATCTCGGTCGACACGCGACCGGGAACGCGCTTCAAAATCTCGCAACCAAAGCGCACCAGCAGCCGGTCGATGATCTCGTCCATCGGGCGGCCCTGGAACTGATTGACGGTATCCGTCAAGAGCGGCTGGTACTCGGGCTTTTGCACCGCCTTCAGAATCAGCGAGGGGTTCGTCGTCGCATCTTGTGGCTTGAACGCGTCTATTTGCCTGAAGTCGCCCGTATCGGCCACGACGGTAGTGAATTGTTTGAGGGCGTCGAGCTGGTTCATGAAATCTCCCAATTTGGTCTGGCGTTGACTGAACGCGCCACGCGCTGCTGGCGTTTTGCAACGCACGGCTGCCAGTCATATTGAATTATCGGTGAAACAAAGTTACATTAACATAACAATTTCTTGTAACTCGGGACCTCTCCCATTTTCACTTCTGTTGAACCCTATGTCATTTGACCTTGTTCTATTCGGCGGCACTGGCGATCTGGCCTGGCGCAAACTCATGCCTGCGCTGTTTCAGGCCTTTCGCCATGGCTCCCTGCCACCCGGCGGGCGAATTATCGGCGTGGGCCGTGACGGCCTATCCCACGACCAGTACCGCAGCCAGATCAAGGCACGGTTTGACCAGGTTGACCCGGGCAAGCGCCCGAGTGACGACGAGTTCACCCGCTTCGCCGCCATTCTGGAATTCCTGCGCATGGACTTGTCCAAGCCGGACGACTACGCCTCGCTGGCTGAAACCTTGCGGGCGCGCAACGCCGACACGGTGGTGATGTATGTGGCCACGGCGCCCGCTCTATTCACCACCGTGTGCGAAAAGCTTGCCGCCACCGGCCTCAACACGGCCAACACGCGCATCGTGCTGGAAAAACCGCTGGGGCATGATCTGGCATCAAACCGTGCCATCAACCAGGCGGTATGTCAGGTATTTGGCGAAAACCAGGTCTTTCGCATCGACCACTACCTGGGCAAGCCTGCCGTACAGAACCTGTTTGCGCTCAGGTTTGGAAACTCACTTTTTGAGCCCTTGTGGCGGCGTGAACACATTGCCAATATTCAGATCACCATTGCCGAAGATCTGGGTGTGGAAAAACGCGGCAACTTTTACGAAACCACGGGCGCGCTGCGCGACATGGTGCAAAACCATGCCCTGCAATTGCTGTGCGCCATTGGCATGGAGCCACCCATCAACGCTCATGCCGACGCCATTCGGGACGAAAAGCTCAAGGTTTTGCGCTCTTTGAAACCATGGACCAAAGAATCACTCTCGCAAGACGTGGTGCGCGGTCAGTACGGCGCCGGACCACCCAACAACGGCAATTTACTCGCCTACAAAGATGAAACTGGCGTAGACCCAAACAGCAAAACCGAAACCTTTGTCGCGCTGCGCACCGAGATTTCCAACTGGCGCTGGGCCGGTGTGCCGTTTTACATTCGTACCGGCAAGCGACTTGCCGGGCGCGACGCCCACATCGTGGTGAACTTCCGGCCCACGCCGCACGCCATCTTCAACTCGAAGATTGGCGAAGCCAACCGACTGGTCATCAACCTGCAGCCGCGGGATGGCCTTGAGTTGCATTTGCTCGCACAGGGCCGGGACGATCGCAAAGGTGGCCGCGCAGCAACACAAAACCTGGCTCCGGTGCAGCTGGATCTGGACTTTGACAAACGCTTTGGTTCCGAGCGTGTCGGAGCCTACGAGCGCCTGCTACTGGACGTGATCGAAGGCCGTCTTAACTTGTTTGTGCGCAGCGACGAGCAGGAAGAGGCCTGGCGCTGGGTGGAGCCCATACTGGACTATTGGGCTAACGATTCGACCGGGCCCCGAACCTATGCCTCGGGCACCTGGGGCCCCAGCGCGTCCAGCGCCATGATTGCGCGTGATGGCTACTGCTGGTCTGAAGAAAATTGACAGCATGCCACACAGGCTGACAAACCATGCTTGACCGCATCAAGGCCTCCCTGCCATCGCTGGCGCCTGCCGAGCAGCGCGTGGGCAAACTGGTGCTGACTGACCCCCGCGCCTTCGCCAACATGCCAGTGAGCGAGCTGGCCGACCGCGCCCATGTGAGCAAGCCCACGGTAATACGGTTTTGCCGCAGCGTGGGTTACGACGGCCTTTCAGACTTCAAACTCAAGCTGGCCGGTAGCGTGAGCGAAGGCGTGCCATTCATTCACCGCAGCGTGGACGCAGACGACAAGACAGCCGACATCATGGTCAAGGTGATTGACAACGCGGTCGCTGCGTTTCTCAAGTACCGCAACGATGCATCCACTTTTGCCATTGACAAGGCCGTTACTACCCTCGTGCAAACCTACACGCAGGGCAAGCGCATCGAGTTTTTTGGCGTGGGCAATTCAGGCGTGGTGGCGCAGGATGCCCAGCATAAATTTTTCAGGCTCGGGGTGAACACCGTGGCCTACAGCGATGGCCACATGCAGGTCATGAGTGCGTCCATGCTCGGGCCGGGTGACTGCGTGGTGGTGATATCCAACTCGGGCCGCACGCGCGACCTGATGGATGCCTGTGACATCGCTCGCAAGAATGGCGCAACCACCATCGTCATCACCGCCAGCGGCTCGCCGTTGGCCGCGGCGGGGCACATTCACCTATCGGCTGACCACCCCGAAGGTTTTGACCGCTATAGCCCTATGGTTTCGCGGCTTCTGCATCTCTTGATCATCGACATTCTGGCCACCGCCGTTGCCTTGCGCATTGGTGGTGAGAAACTGCAGCCACGCCTGCAGGAAATGAAGAACAACCTGCGCAACAAGCGCTACGCTTGATCCGTCGAGCCCGCGTCGCTAAACATCTGCAGCCTGTAGCGGCATGCCCTGTTCAATCAGGCTTGCATGCAATGCCGCGCCCAGGGGCAAGATGTCGTCATTGAAATCGTAACGGCTGTTGTGCAGCACACAGCTGCCCACACCGTTTTCTTCGCCCTGCCCGATGCGCAAATAGGCTCCGGGCTTGACTTGCAGCATGAACGAGAAATCTTCCGCACCCATGCTCGGATCAAGGTCGCGCACCACGTGTTCCCGCCCTACCAGCGTTTGCGCAACATCTGCAGCAAAACGCGCTTCGTGCGGGGTATTGACCGTAGCCGGGTAGACGCGCTCGTAGCGCACGGTTGCGCTGGCACCAAATCCCAGGGCGACTGCCTGGCATAGCTCGGTCAGGCGCCGTTCAACCAGTGCCTGGACCGCCGGACTAAAGGTTCGCACTGTGCCCACAAGTGTCGCACTGTCGGCAATGACGCTCATGGCACCCGGGTCGCCCGCGCGCATCGCGCACAGGCTGATCACGGCACTGTCCAGCGGCCTGACGTTGCGCGACACAATGCTCTGCACGGCTGTAATGATGTGAGCAGTTACCAACACGGGGTCAACCGTCTGGTAAGGGTGCGCGCCGTGCCCTCCTCGGCCTGTGACTTCTATTGTGATGCGGTCTGCCGCCGCCATCATCGGGCCCGGGTTGATGCCGATGACGCCCGGGCGCAAGCCAGGCCAGTTGTGCATGCCAAACACCGACTGCACCGGGAAACGATCAAACAGCCCGTCCTCGATCATCGCTTTGGCACCGGCATAGCCTTCTTCGCCGGGCTGGAAGATGAGCACCGCCGTGCCGTCAAAATTGCGGGTTTCAGCCAGATACCGCGCTGCACCCACCAGCATGGCGGTGTGGCCATCGTGGCCGCAGCCGTGCATCAATCCGGGCTTGCTGGACTTCCACGCGAAGTCGTTGTGCTCGGCCATGGGCAGCGCATCCATGTCGGCCCTAAGGCCGAAGATCTTGCCGCTACGTTGCTGGCGCCCCTTTATCACGGCCACCACGCCTGTTTTGCCAATGCCGGTATGAATCTCGTC
>JAHEBY010000001.1:0-3453 GCA_024642025.1 Comamonadaceae bacterium
AGTTAAACATTGAAAATTGCATGGGCTGTCCGGAGTTTATTGCCGGGTCTGCGCCAACCCGTTTGGGCTTGGACACTTGCGAATTTTCAGTCTATCCTTTCATGTGAGACTCATATTTGAGTTGAGTGGTAAAAGCTTGTATCAATCGTATCAGGTCACCGCAATGCGCTTGCGCTGATCCGTCATGCGCGTTGCGATCAGGCCACCCAAACCCATTACCAACCCCAGCGCAATGGCGGGATGCCGGTTGGAGAGCTCGGCAAATTTGATCGCGGTCAAGCGCCACAACTTACATGCACTAACAGCTTGTACGGTGGCGCTTCGGGGAACATGAGAAAAGAATCCTCCCTCACCAACCGCAGAACCAGCCGCCAAAATCGCAAGTCGCACCCGTCCGGTCGAGTCTTCATAGTGAACGCTCAAGCTGCCCGACTCTATGAAATACACCGTGCGATCAACAGTTCCTTGTGTGATCAGGGTCTGACTTTCTGCAATGGCAAATGATTGCAGGTAGGGCGCCAGCACATCCCACTGGGGTGGCGTGACAGTGCGGCCAAGAATATCTTCTACGGTATTCAGCGAGAAGGCCTCTACCAAAGCCTTGATATCTGGTTTGTTGGTGGAAGGAAAGTAGGCATTCATAGGGGTCTTTTTCAGTACCGTATTAAGCTCGAAAGATGACGCACGAGACGCAAGTATGTACCAGATGGTGATGGAAGGCTATTTCCCGATGCAGAAACGCGAGAAAATCTCCCCAAGCAAGTCATCGGACGTAAATTCTCCGGTAATTTCGTTGAGCGCATTTTGTGCAAGCCTGAGTTCTTCTGCAAGCAGATCAATGGGCGGTGATGTCATCAGCAGCAGGTGCTGTTGTGCGGCGTCGATATGCGTGGCAGCAAGGGTCAAGGCCTGAATGTGGCGCGCTCTGGCTATATAGACACCCTCCGGCGTATTCTGCCAGCCCGCCGTTGACAACAGCTCGTTTCGCAGTTGATCTATGCCAGCGCCAGTTTTTGCAGACAGGCAAATTCCGTCCACCTTCGGCAAAGCGGTCAGCGTGTCTGATTTGTTCCAAATATTTACAACCGGCACACCAAGGGGAAGTTTGACGCGGATTTGTTCCTCGGCTGTGTTGTAGTCCGTCAAATGACTGCGCGTCAAGTCGTGCAAAAAAAGCACCACATCCGCTGATTTGATTTCGTCCCAGGCGCGAGAAATTCCGATCTTTTCCACCTCATCCACACTTTCACGCAGACCCGCGGTATCGATGACATGGAGTGGTACACCGCCAATTTGCAAAGTTTGCTGGACTTTGTCACGTGTTGTGCCTGCGATCGGGGTAACAATGGCGAGTTCGACGCCCGCCAGTGCGTTAAGCAGTGATGATTTACCGGCATTCGGTTGCCCGGCTATGACAACTTTGATGCCGTCCCGTAGCAGGGCCCCCTGGGTAGCTCTTCGCAGAACTTCGGCAAGCCTTTGCTGCAAGCCTAAAAGTTGCCCACTTGCATCGGCCTTTCTCAAAAAATCAATTTCCTCCTCCGGGAAATCGAGAGTTGCCTCCACCAGCAGGCGTAAACTAACCATGGCCTCCCGCAGGCCACGAATATCCCGTGAAAACGCGCCGGTCAGTGACCTGCTGGCACTTCGGACCGCCAATTCGGTGCTTGCATCAATCAGATCTGCAATTGCTTCCGCCCGGGCGAGGTCTAGTTTGCCATTCATGAAGGCCCGCTCGGAAAACTCCCCGGGGCCGGCTACTCTTAAACCTTCAAGACGCGTGCTTCCAGTTTTCGGATTTGGGGATTTTGCTGCCTCCAGGCAGCGTGCCAACAAAAGCTGGAGGACCACCGGGCCACCGTGCGCCTGAAGCTCCAGCACGTCTTCGCCCGTAAACGATCTGGGTCCCGGAAAATAAAGTGCCAGGCCCTGGTCTAACAATTGACCATCGCGGTCTAGAAATCCCAGGTAGGTTGCCTCCCTGGGAATCAGTTCACGGCCGCACACCGCCTCGATAATTGGCCCTAGCCCCTTGCCACTAATTCGAATAATGCCGATTGCACCTCTGCCGGATGCCGTAGCAATTGCCGCTATAGGGTCATGATGACGGGCCAGCATGGCTGGCCCGTCATTTGAATTTTGGCAAATTGAATTGTGGCGGCACGCCCATTCGCGTATTGATGATCCATTGCTGTGCGATGGACAACACGTTGTTCGTAATCCAGTACAGCACCAGGCCAGCAGGGAAGAAGAAGAACATGACTGAAAATGCAAGTGGCATAAACCACATCAGTTTGGCCTGCATGGGGTCCGGTGGCGCCGGATTGAGCGCAGTTTGAAGCATGGTGGTCAACGCCATGACAAGCGGCAATATGTAATAGGGGTCCGGCGACGAGAGATCGTGGATCCACATTGCCCAAGGCGCGTTACGCATTTCCACGCTGGAGAGCAACACCCAGTAGAGCGCAATAAAGACGGGGATCTGAATCATGATCGGAAAACATCCGCCCAAGGGGTTTACTTTCTCTTCGCGGTATATTCGCATCATCTCCTGTTGCATTTGTTGCGGATTGGATTTGAGGCGCTCGCGCATTTCCATGACTTTCGGATTTATTGACTTCATCTTGGCCATACTGGCATAAGCCTTTGCGTTCAGCCAGTAGAAAGCCGCTTTCAGAAGCAAAACCAGAGCCATGATGGACCAACCCCAATTGCCGATAAACCCGTGCAATTTGTCGAGCAACCAATATAGCGGTTTGGCAAGAATGGTCAGCCACCCATAGTCTTTCACCAGCTCAAGGCCTGGGGCTAATTCCTCAAGGCGCTTTTCGATTTGCGGGCCGGCAAAGAAACGGGCATCCAGTGACTTGCTGGCGCCCGAAGCAATTTCTCCCAGCGGCGCGATCATGGTTGCCCGATAGCAGCAGTCTGGCACCGAAGATCCAGTGTCTACTGCATCAAGCGAAAAGCTCCTGCTCACGCCATCAGCCAGCAGCCACGCGCTGGCAAAGTAATGCTGCACCATGGCGACATAGCCATTGGCTGATTGCTTTTCGTACTCTGCGTCTTTCTTCTTTATTTTGCTGAATTCAATCTTCTGGTATTTTTTGGCATCGGTGTATATCGCCGGCCCGGTAAAGGTCGAATAGAAGGATGATTCGCCGGGTGGCTTGCCGCCATCCCGCTCCAGCTGCAAATAAAGCTGTGGCGACACCGAGGCACTCCCCGCGTTGGTCACTTCGTGGCGGACGGAAACGGCATATGCGTCCCGCTTTATGGTGTAGGTTTTGACCAGCGTCACGCCGTTGACGGGCAGGGAGGTGAAAGTCAGATCAAAGGAGTCTTGTCCCTCCTTAATTGCTCGGTCACCAGATATAGTCATTGGCGTCTTGTGCGTGGGAAATGTCATCCCGTTGGTGCCCCCAATCAAGCCGGTTTGCGCCACATAGACTC
>JAHEBY010000001.1:3463-28978 GCA_024642025.1 Comamonadaceae bacterium
CAGCAACACCACACTTTTACTTTTGTCGGCAAGATCGGCCTGTTTCAACAACTCAGCGCGCACGATTGAGCCGCCCAACGTATCAAAGGTTAGCTTCAGCACGTCTGAACTAACAGTAATGCGCTCTCCAGCGGCCATTGGTCCAGATGAACTGTTGATCGGCGCGCCTAAAACGGTTGATGAAGCGCTGTTCACGGGTATCGGTGCTGGCACACCCGAACCGGCCGTGGTGGCGGGCTGACCGGTAACTGCTGGCCGACTCGCTGAAGGCATGAAGGTGGCTGGTTTTCCGTTGTGAATTTGCCATTGGTCCCACAAGAGGACCAGCGAAAAACCAAAGATCACCCACAAGATGGTGCGGCGAATATCATTCATGAAGATTTCTTTTTTATCGAAGACGAATTGGTCGAGGCCAGAAGGCCGGAAAAAACAGCTGGCCTGGTTGTCGGCACCGGATCAAGTCCGCCTCGGCACCATGGATGGCAACGAACCAGTCGGGCCACGGTTAAATAAGTGCCCACCGCCGCACCATGCTTTTCCAGCGCCTGAAGCGAATAGGCAGAGCACGTCGGCTCGAATCGGCACGATGATCCTAGCCATGGGCTTAACAGTAGGCGATAGGACTTTACCAACGCAATCAAGATCGGTTTCACTTTGGAGCGATGGGCATTAAAGGGTTATTTGATTTCACAAAGGCCCGGGTGAAAAGTTGCTCGAGTTCCAACCGGACAGCTGATTTGAGCACTCTGGATGTCGGGCTCAAAAACTGCGCCCTGCTGAATGCAGCCCGGAGCCTCACGACGAGAGTCGCAGATTGAAACGCACGTTCGTAATCTTTGCTTACTTCATAAATTTGGCGACGGATGGTGTTGCGGGAAACCGCTGTTTTCGCCCATCGCTTCGGCACCATTGCACCAATCTTGGATACCCCGACCTCAGCTTCAGACTGTTTTTGTCTCGAATTTACCGTTGACTCGCGCAAGGATTCAGCACCCTCTTCGCGCATGACCACCATGAAATGCAACGCAAAATGGTCCGTTACAACAACGGCACGATCAGCCAGAACGGCCTGAAACTGGGAATGCGTTTTCAGGCGCCGCACGCTGTGCTCCTGCCACATTGCAGGACTCGCAACTAATTAAGCCCCAGCGACGCCAACCATTTGCTTACAACCACTTTCAGCACGCCAGTGGCCTGACCATGCTGTCAGCGACTAGACGGCGAGGCGCTTGCGCCCCTTTGCCCTGCGGGCGTTTATCACAGCACGCCCACCGCGTGTTTTCATGCGAACTAGAAATCCGTGGGTTCGGGCCCGGCGAATCTTGGATGGCTGATAGGTGCGTTTCATTGGAAATCCTGCGTTTCAATATTTTGGGGAAAGCCTGCGATTATCGCAAATTTCTTCAGCTACAGCAATACGTTACAGGGAACTCTGCTTTTTCCAGGTTGCAAGCCATTGCCCAATCAAAGTGTTCAAGGCATGCCAAATAGTGCTTGTGGATAAATTCTTGATAAATTACAATTCGTCGTGCAAAAAATAGCAACTATCCACAGACGCAAAGTCGGGCAATGACGGCTAGAGAATTTGAGAGCCCCTCCGGGTCAGCAGGATATGGTCCGGGGCAAGGGCTATGGCAGGCATGCATAGATCAGCTGGCCCAAGAGTTACCAGAACAGCAATTCAATACTTGGATAAGGCCACTTTCTGCGCGGGTTTCCAACGACCTTTCACGGGTCACAATCTTTGTTGGCAATCGGTTTAAGCTTGATTGGATCCGCGCGCAATATAGTGCCCGAATCGCCAGCCTGCTGGAGAAGCTCTACGGTCAGACAATTACCTTAGAGTTAGCGCTCGCCCCGCGAGAGGCTTTGGTAAAAACCTTCCCGGCGTTTCAGTCCTCGGGTTCCTCGCCGGCGGAAGAAATTTCTGTTGGGGGGGATGACAGCGGGGGAGAGAATGCCCGAAACCGACTCAATACTTCCTTGACATTTGATACTTTGGTAGAAGGGACGGCCAACAGGATGGCTAGAGCGGCGGCCATGCATGTGTCTACCATGCCAGGTCATCTATATAACCCGCTTTTTATATATGGTGGGGTCGGTCTGGGAAAAACCCATCTGATGCACGCAGTCGGCAATCGGTTGCTGGCTGACAAACCCGGCTCAAAAGTTCTCTACATTCATGCTGAGCAGTTTGTATCAGATGTCGTCAAAGCGTATCAGCGCAAAACCTTCGATGAATTTAAGGAGCGCTACCACTCGTTGGACCTGTTGTTAATTGATGATGTTCAGTTTTTCGCCAACAAAGAGCGAACCCAGGAAGAGTTTTTCAACGCGTTTGAGGCTTTGCTAGCGAAGAAGTCTCACATTGTGATGACTAGCGACACGTATCCAAAAGGGCTGACCGACATTCACGAGCGGCTTGTTTCGCGATTTGACTCCGGGTTGACCGTAGCCATAGAGCCGCCTGAACTGGAAATGCGAGTTGCCATTCTGATTAACAAGGCTCGACTCGAAAACGCGGAAATGCCTGAGGAGGTAGCGTTTTTTGTCGCCAAGAACGTGCGTTCCAACGTACGGGAGCTTGAGGGGGCGTTACGAAAAATTCTTGCCTATTCCAGGTTCAATCAAAAAGAAATATCCATTGCGCTTGCCCGCGAGGCCCTTCGCGACCTTCTATCCATTCAGAATCGGCAAATCTCCGTTGAAAACATTCAGAAGACGGTTGCCGACTACTACAAGATAAAAGTTGCCGACATGTACTCCAAGAAGCGACCTGCCAGCATTGCAAGACCGCGTCAAATTGCCATGTATTTGGCCAAGGAGCTTACCCAGAAAAGTCTCCCAGAGATCGGCGAGTTGTTTGGCGGCCGCGACCACACCACTGTCCTGCATGCTGTTCGAAAAATTGGAGGTGAACGCCAGCAAATGACTGAGCTAAATCAACAACTCCACGTACTTGAACAAACTTTGAAAGGTTAATGTGATGCGCTCACGTGTGCTCTGCATGAGGGCTAACAAAGTTGGGGATAGTTTTACTCAAATCACTGAGTTATCCACAGAGGGTAGCAATTATTCCAGGTTATTCATTTCTTCGAGACATGGGCGAGTCACACGTGTACACAGCCTTAAGGCTTATCCAAGTCATTGATAAAAAAGAGGAAAATGTACCTGTACACAGAAAAGTAGCTCCTTTATCTACTACTACTAACTTGAAATAAAGAAATTAAAGAAGAGGTTGACATGATTGTCCTGAAGGCAACACAAGATAAAGTTCTGGCAGTTCTACAGTCGGTCGCTGGAATCGTTGAGCGTCGACACACGTTGCCCATCTTGGCCAATGTACTGATTCGAAAAACTGGTTCGTCGCTGCAGTTCACCAGCAGTGATCTGGAAATACAAATTAGGACTTCCTCCGAACTCAATGGCGACAATGGTAATTTCACGACGACCATAGGCGCGCGAAAGTTAATTGATATTTTGCGCAGCATGCCGTCGGACCAGACGGTTTCACTTGAGTCCAGTGCCTCAAAGGTAATTCTCAAGGGTGGCAAGAGCAAATTCACTTTGCAGACGATGCCGGCAGAGGATTTTCCGCTAGTACAAGAGTCTGCAAATTTCGGTGTAGTGTTTAGCGTGCCTCAAAAGACACTTAAAGACCTTCTCAGCCAGGTTTCGTTCGCCATGGCCGTGCACGATATCCGCTATTATTTGAACGGTATCCTGTTTGTAGCTGAGGGCAAACAACTCAGCCTGGTCGCAACCGATGGTCATCGGTTGGCCTTTGCGTCATCCACTCTGGACGTTGAAGTGCCAAAGCAGGAAGTCATCTTGCCTCGCAAGACGGTCTTGGAGCTTCAGCGCTTGCTCAGCGATGCAGAGGGCGCCATCGAAATGCAATTCGCAAACAATCAGGCGAAATTTACCTTCGATGGAATGGAATTTGTAACCAAGCTGGTAGAGGGCAAGTTTCCTGACTACAACCGTGTCATTCCTAAAAATCATAAAAATAGCGTTACTTTGGGACGCGTTGCGTTATTGGCGACACTTCAGCGCACGGCCATTTTGACCAGTGACAAGTTCAAGGGCGTCCGCCTTAACATTGAGCCCAGTACTTTGCGGGTTGCTTCCAGTAATGCTGAACAGGAAGAGGCAGTTGATGAGCTGGACGTTGACTATGCTGGAGATAGCATAGAAATCGGCTTCAACGTAACGTACCTGATCGATGCGTTGACCAACATGAACCAGGAGATGGTCAAACTGGAGTTATCAGACGGAAACAGCTCCGCGCTATTCACGATTCCTGACAACATGACATTCAAGTATGTGGTCATGCCAATGAGAATTTAGTGCATAAAAGACCATAGCGCCCCAGACGCAAACCCCCTAGCAAGGGGGTTTGGTCATTCAAGAGTTTGCAGAATAGTTAGAGAAGCCAGTCATGACAGAAGAAAACAAGCCCGTAAAACCCTCCCCTAGTCCAGAAGAATCAGTGCATACCGGTGCGAGCACAGTGGGCAGTTCAAACTATCAGCCGACGATCAATACGAATCAGGAGGGCGCGTCTACAGCCTATGGCGAAGGGTCCATCCAGATTTTGGAAGGGCTAGAGGCGGTGCGCAAGCGGCCGGGCATGTATATAGGTGATACCTCTGACGGAACCGGTTTGCATCACCTTGTTTTTGAGGTAGTTGATAACTCGATTGATGAATCATTGGCTGGGCATTGTGATGACATTCTGGTAACTATCCATTCTGACAATTCCGTGAGCGTAGTTGACAATGGTCGTGGCATTCCTACTGGTGTGAAGCTTGATGACAAGCACGAGCCCAAGCGATCTGCTGCTGAAATTGCGTTAACCGAGCTGCACGCGGGTGGCAAGTTCAACCAGAACAGTTACAAAGTTTCAGGCGGTTTACACGGGGTGGGTGTTAGCTGCGTCAACGCGCTTTCAAAAATGTTGCGCCTGACCATTCGCCGTGAAGGCAAAGTCCATTCGATGGAGTTCAGCAAGGGTTTTGTGCAAAACCGCATTATCGAGACTGTCAATGGTGTGGAAGTGTCTCCCATGAGGGTTATTGGCGATACCGAGAAGCGAGGAACGGAGGTTCATTTTTTGCCGGACACCGAGATTTTTCAGCAAAACAATGATTTTCATTACGAGATATTGAGCAAACGTCTTCGCGAACTTAGTTTTTTGAATAACGGCGTCAAGATTCGGCTCAAAGATGAGCGCAGCGGCAAGGAGGATGACTTCTCGGGAGCTGGTGGTGTACAGGGATTCGTCAATTTCATCAACAAGGGTAAAACAGTGTTGAACCCCAACATATTTCATGCAACTGGTGACCGTCAGAGCGATCAGGGAACCAATATCGGCGTGGAAGTGGCGATGCAATGGAACAGCGGCTACAACGAGCAGGTGCTCTGTTTTACAAATAATATTCCCCAGCGCGACGGTGGCACGCACTTGACGGGTTTGCGCGCCGCTATGACCCGGGTCATCAACAAATATATTGACGACAGCGATCTGGCAAAAAAGGCAAAGGTTGAGGTAACCGGTGACGACATGCGCGAAGGCCTGACCTGTGTGCTGAGCGTAAAAGTTCCCGAGCCCAAGTTCTCAAGCCAGACCAAAGACAAGCTCGTCAGCTCGGAAGTACGTGGGCCGGTCGAAGATATTGTGAGCAAGCTGCTATTTGATTACCTTCAGGAGCGACCCAATGATGCCAAGATCATTGTTGGCAAAATCATCGAAGCCGCAAGGGCGCGCGAAGCCGCCCGCAAAGCCCGCGACATGACTCGCCGCAAGGGGGTGCTTGATGGCATGGGTCTGCCAGGAAAACTGGCGGATTGTCAGGAGAAAGACCCTGCCGAGTGTGAAATCTACATCGTGGAGGGCGACTCCGCAGGGGGGTCTGCCAAACAGGGACGCGACCGGAAATTTCAGGCAATTCTTCCTCTGCGCGGAAAGATCCTGAATGTTGAAAAAGCCCGCTATGAAAAGCTGCTGACCAGCAACGAGATATTGACGCTGATTACGGCGCTCGGAACCGGCATTGGAAAGGCTGGAGGCAGCACGGGGAATGACGATTTCGACGTAGCCAAACTGCGTTACCACCGGATCATCATCATGACCGATGCCGACGTGGATGGCGCTCACATCCGCACGCTGTTGCTTACCTTTTTCTATCGCCAGATGCCGGAGCTGGTGGAGCGGGGTCACATTTACATTGCTCAGCCGCCGTTATACAAGGTGAAGGCGGGCAAGGAAGAGCTTTATCTGCAGGGTCAGACCGATCTGGACGGCTTTCTGCTGCGCATTGCCCTTGTGAACGCATCGGTTTACACCGGGGGCCCAAATGGAACCACGATTGCCGGAGACACGCTGGCAGAGCTCGCTCGTAAACACGTGCTGGCACAAGGCGTTATTGCGCGTCTGAAAAACTTTATGGATGCTGAAGCGTTACGAGCCGTCGCAGACGGTGTGTCTTTGAACCTGGACACCGTGGCTGAAGCTGAGGTGTCTGCTGCCGCATTGCAAAAGCAGTTGCCAGACGCCGAAGTGGCGGGCGAGTTTGACGCTCGCACTGACAAACCCATTCTACGTATCAGCCGCCGACACCACGGGAACGTCAAGAGCAGTGTTCTGACGCAGGACTTCGTGCATGGTGCCGATTACGCGGCGTTGGCGGAAGCTGCGAATACATTCCGTGACTTGCTCGGCGAAGGTGCACGCGTAATGCGCGGCGAAGGTGAGCGCCAGAAGGAGCAAAAGGTTTCCGATTTCCGAGAAGCCATGGCGTGGTTGATCGCCCAGGCTGAGAACGGTACCAGCCGCCAGCGATACAAGGGTCTGGGCGAGATGAATCCGGAGCAGTTATGGGAGACCACTATGGACCCAGCGGTGCGCCGCCTGCTCAAAGTGCAGATCGACGATGCCATCGAAGCCGACCGAGTATTCACCATGTTGATGGGCGACGATGTGGAGCCGCGTCGGGATTTCATTGAGACCAACGCCTTGCGCGCGGGCAATATCGACGTTTGATGGTTTTCTGCCTCACGTCCCGCAAAAGGTTTTGTACCCTGCCGTTTGCTCAGTTGTTCCCGGCAAGGCATAGCGCTCAAGACCATCCCGTTTGCCAAAGGGCTGCTTGACCACATCCAAAAGCCGCTCAAAAGGCCGCATGTCACCCTGCTGAGTGGCTGCATCCAGTGCTTCCTCGACGAGGTGGTTGCGGGGGATGTAAACCGGGTTCGCTTCGCGCATGGCGGCAGTTTGCGCCAGAGGCGAGCGACCTTCGAGCGCGCTGCGTGCACGCCAGCGCGACAACCATGCGTCCATCGGTGGAGCAGTCGGCGCATCATTGACGGTCGGATGCAGCGCCTGCAACCTGGAGGCGGTCTGGTGGGGTACTTGGGTTTCGTCTGCCAGGTAATCAAACGCAAGAGTGAAATCTACCTGTCGGCTCGCCAGGGTTTTGAGGAAGTCTGTTGCCAGTGCAAGGTCGTCTGTGCGCTGTGCTTGCAGGCCGAGCTTGCGGCGCATGCCAGCCAGCCAGTTTCGCTCGTAGTGGATCGGGAACTCGTCCAGCACCTCTGTGGCCAGCGCCACGGCTCGCTCTGGCGCGTTGGTCATTAGCGGCAACAGGGCTTCGGCAAGGCGGGCGAGGTTCCATCGGGCGATCAGCGGCTGGTTGGCATAGGCGTAGCGCCCTTGCAAGTCGATTGAGCTGAAAACGGTGGCTGGATCGTACTGATCCATGAACGCGCAGGGGCCATAGTCGATCGTTTCCCCAGAGACGGTCATGTTGTCAGTGTTCATGACACCGTGGATGAATCCAACGTTCATCCAGCGGGCAATCAGCACGGCTTGTCGCTCGGCTACGGCGCGCAGCAAGCTGAGGTACGGGTTGGGCGCTTCTTTTATTTCAGGGTCGTGCCGGGCAATCGTGTAGTCCGCGAGGCGTCGCAAGTTGTCGATGTCACCTCTTGCCGCAAAGAACTGGAATGTGCCCACACGAATATGGCTCGAAGCCGCTCTTGTGAGCACAGCCCCTGGTAGTGCGCCCGTCTCGCGGTGCACGGACTCGCCGGTGGTGACGGCTGCGAGCGCTCGCGTGGTTGGTATGCCGAGCGCATGCATGGCCTCACCCATCAAGTATTCGCGCAGGACGGGGCCCAGCGCAGCCTTGCCGTCGCCGCCCCGCGAAAATGGGGTGCGGCCAGAGCCTTTCAGTGCGAGGTCGTGGCGCTTGCCAGCGCGGTCGATCACCTCGCCCAATAGCAATGCCCGCCCGTCACCCAGCTGTGGCGAGAAGCCGCCAAACTGATGGCCTGCATAGGCCTGTGCTATGGGTGTAGCGCCTATCGGGACATGATTGCCGGAGAAGATCGCTGCGCCCAACGGCGAATCTAGTGCCTGCGTGTCCAGTCCCAGCGCATCCGACAACGCGCGGTTATATTTGATCAGCACGGGTTCGACCACCTGCGCCGGCCGGCCGGGCACGTAAAGGCCTTCCAGCATGCGCGCGTAGGAGTTGTCGAAGTAGAAGCTGGGTTCTGCGGCAATTGGTGTGGCGTTTTCCATGAATGCAGCTTACAGGCAATCATGAAAGTGTGTTCTGCGGTATCTGCGAAAATCGCAGCAGCGTCGCAATCCGCATAACCTTCCCGCCGCCCATGTCCCGCCTTGCCAGAACTTTGCCGAATGGCACCCACGATTCGAGAGGCCTTGATGACGCGCGCATTCGTTCGGTTCGCCCTTTGATCACGCCAGCGCTTCTTGAGGAACAACTGCCCGTGGCTGCTGCTGCGCAGGCTTTGGTGGCGGATAGTCGGGCAGCTATTTCACGTGTGCTTCAGGGGCTCGATCAACGGCTGATTGTTGTCGTAGGCCCATGCTCCATTCATGACCACGATCAGGGTGTGGAATATGCGAAGCGGCTCAAGGAGCAGGCCGATGCGCTGAAGGACGATTTGCTGGTGGTCATGCGGGTCTATTTTGAAAAGCCCCGCACTGTTGTGGGCTGGAAGGGTTATATCAACGATCCGCACCTGGACGGCACCTTTGCCATTAACGAGGGCCTGATGTTGGCGCGCCAATTGCTGCTTGATGTTCTGCTGTTGGGATTGCCGGTTGGCACTGAGTTCCTGGATTTGCTGTCACCGCAGTTCATCAGCGACCTTGTGAGCTGGGGCGCCATAGGCGCGCGCACAACGGAGAGTCAGAGTCACCGCCAGCTCGCCAGTGGCCTTTCGTGCCCGGTAGGGTTCAAGAACGGTACGGACGGAGGCATCAAGATCGCGACAGACGCCATTCAGGCTGCGCGCGCGTCGCACGCCTTTATGGGCATGACAAAGATGGGGCAGGCCGCCATTTATGAGACCCGTGGCAACAGTGATTGCCACGTGATTCTGCGTGGTGGCAAAGTGCCGAACTATTCAAGGGCAGACGTTGACACGGCCTGCAAATTGTTGGGCGAAGCGGGGTTGCGCGAACAGGTCATGATTGACGTGAGTCATGCCAATAGCAGCAAGCTACATTCCCGGCAGATTAGTGTGGCTGCGGACGTCGCACGGCAGATTGCAACTGGCGACAGGCGGATTGCTGGCGTGATGATTGAGAGCCATCTGAACGAAGGCCGTCAGGAAATTGTTCCCGGCAAAGCGCTCAAGCACGGTGTGTCGGTAACGGATGCCTGTATAAGCTTTGACCAGACCATTCCCGTGTTGGAAGGCCTGGCGCTTGCGGCCCGCAACAGGCGTGGTATCGCTGCAACCTGATTCTGCTTATACTGGTTTAACCGATCCTGGCATTCATGTTTGAGGTCTTATGAAGCCGATTACCGAACTGCTCAAGAAACGAAATTCCAGCATGTATCAGGTTGCCCCTGATGTGGTGGTGTTCGACGGCCTCAAGCTGCTGGCTGAGTACGGTGTGGGGGCGATGCTGGTCATGGATTCAAGCCGCATGGTGGGCATTTTCTCCGAGCGTGATTACACTCGCAAGGTTGCCCTGCAGGGTCTGAATTCCCGCGAAATTACTGTGGCCGATATCATGACGCCGGACGTGATCTCGGTGGGGCCCGCAACCGGCACGCGCGCGTGCATGAGCCTGATGAGCCAAAACAAAATCCGCCACCTGCCGGTGGTTGACGGTAGCAAGGTACTGGGGCTCATATCGATTCGTGACCTTATGGACGACATCATTGCCGAGCATGAGGTCACCATTTCGCAATTACAGAGCTATATATCGGGATAGGGCGGGGCCGATCTACGTGCTGGTCCGCGGCGGCCGGGTATGTTTTAAGTAAAAAAGGGGAACTAGCCCCCTTTAAATATGCCCAGACAGCTATAAATTTAAGAGCAATTCGGGGCGGGTGAGGAGTTTAGTGAGCGCTCCCAAGACAAAACCTAGGGTTTACCCTATACTGCACTGCAGCATAAGTTTGCTTTAGGAGGTTTTGCCATGACTGACATCACATTGAAATCCGCCGACCTTTCGGCGACAGGCGGCGCGCCGGGCGTAGACCAGGCGATTCGCGAACTGGGTCATGCCACGCGGCGGCTCGCGGTGGCTTTGTGGGCGGCGGGCACCCAGCGGCCAGTGTTTGTACCGCGCGTGCTCACGGCAGCTGAAGAGGCCGCCGAGTTGCGTGAATTTGCAGCGCTCCATATGAAGACCGACCCGGGTTTTGCAGCAGATTTGTTTGCCGCAGCAGACAGGCACGAACTGACCTGCCGGGAATAGGCTTACCTGGGTAGGGTCCTGCCGTTAGTGTTGCGGCTATGCACATTGGGGCGGCTATTTTTTTTGTAGCGGAATTTGCTCATATGTCTCGCGTTAATATCAGCGCATTAGATATAAATGCAGGCTTGGGCGACCATGATCTACAAGGAGTTGGATGCGCTTAACAGCGTAGCGGCAGATGCCACGGCCATTCATTTCGCGCAGGAAATGATGGCAGCTCACCTCACACGGGCATTTGCCAGCAGTGGTGACGTGGATGTGCTTAGCGGCTTGCGCGTAAAGGCAGGCAACGTCACTGCTCAAGTCGACCACTTGGTGCTCCATCCGTATGGCCTCATGGTGGTGGATTGCCAGAGCGTGCTTGGGGGCCTGCAGGTTTGTGAAGATGGACAGTGGCTGAGTTGGCGTAACAGCCATGTTTCGGAAATGCGGTCCCCAGTACATCGGGTCTTTGCGCAGGCCTCTGCGTTCAAGCAGTTTCTTGAAATGAAGGTCAAGCAGCGCGGGTTCTTCAGCAAAATGGAGATGGCGGTCCTTGTGGCTGTGCCAGACAAGAGCGCCATCGAGTGGCCGCCCAGCGGAGCCCTGTCAATTGTGTGCAACACCGCGCAGGTTCCCGCGAGAATTCTTCAGCGCGTTCAGGACTGTGCATTGCGCTTTGGCGGGCGCGGAATATTTCACGCGGAGCACCGCGATCGGCTGGCCGAGTTTTTATGTGCGGCGCACCAGCCAGATCCTTGACGGCAGCTATGGGCCAGTCGTTCTCTTCGAGGCCGCATCCCCCCGAGCCCTATGTTGTAACAAAAGGTGTCTAGTGGCTTTGCGGAATCACCACAGTGCCGGATTTCCTTGCCCGAACGGTTCGTCGCCGGGTAATATGCTGTTTCACGCACCCGCCGCTGGCATCGCATCGTGATTTACAAAGAGTTGGACCCGTTCGAATCCAAGGCCAATGAAAAAATGGCCTATTACTTGCGCCGCGCATTTGCGGGCAGCGAGGATGTGGACGTGCTCAATGGTTTGGTGGTTCGATCTGGCGAGGTCCGGGCGCAAATGCACCACTTGGTCATGCACCCCTTCGGATTGATTGTGGTTGAAAACCTCGCCGTGCGCGGCACCATCAACATTGAAGCTGACTGGCAGTGGACTCAACTTCACCGGGGTGAGCACAAACAAATTCGTTCCCCTGTTACCGAGACCAAGTTACAGGCGCTTCAACTGGAAGCTTTTCTGGACAAAAAGGTTCGGCAGAAGGGTTTCTTTCATAGCCTGGAGCTGGATGTGCTGGTGGCCGTGCCTGATTTGCGAGCCATCAAGTGGCCGCAGAGCGGGCCGTTGCTGGAGGTTTGCAATGCTGACCAAGTGCCGGAGCAAGTGCTCCGACGCTTATTCCAGTGCAAGATTGAAGCCAAACGTCCTGGCAAGCTTGTTGGCGCGCAGCGTCAGCGCCTGGCGCAGTTTCTGTGCGCCTCGCACAAGGTGTTACCAAGATTGGTGACTGTGGAAGAAGAGCAATCGACGAGAAGTGGTGAGTTTGGCACTACGTCTGGCGCGCAATGGAGTGCGTCGTCTCGCGCGAGTGACTTGGGTTGACCGTGTGGATGTGTGGCGCTTGCCACGACCGCGCCGGACGAACTTCGCCAAGACACCATGGACGGCTTTTACCACTAACTTAGCGCCGTTTGTTCGGTGACGTCACGTCAGCGGCGATTGAACAACACCGAAGGGCTGAAAAGCGTGGTCTTATCGGACTTGGCACTATCAGCGACCTCCGAAGCATCGTGCGATGTTATAAATGCGGATTACCAAATACACGGCTAATTCTGTCGCTTCGCCATGGATTGTCTCCCCCATTTTCACGTTGCTGCCATACACGACAGCGCAGATTTTCAGTCAGCAACCCCGGGCCTCGGGGTTTTTTGTACCCGGGAGAAAGAAGACTCTTCCGCGATCATGGGTGCAGGGGTACTTGAAAACAGCTTGGGGCGCACGAGTCTGTATGCCATGTATGGTTGGCGACCCCTGTCGGTGGGGTCAGTAAAACTTGGCGTTTTTGGAGGCGTTATCAACGGCTACAAAAGGAGTGCGGACCTTTTTGCTGGCGTGAGCGCGTCTGTCCCTTTTAGTTGGGGCGAGGTGCATGTGCTGTTGCTCCCAAAGGCACCAAATATTTCTCCCACCACGCTTGCCTTGTCTTTCACGGTTCGCTTTTAAAGGGCTGACTAGCCACGAAACGGGCATGGACCAATGCCAGATTCCGGAACCTCCCAAAAGAAACCTTTTGAGATCGCGCGGGAGGCGCTCAGGCAGCTGACCGTCCGCAAATTGGTTCCTACGCCGCAGAATTACCAGACGGTTTACAACGAAATTGCTGCCATTCCGGATGTGCAACCGTTTCCGGAGGCGGCCTTGCGGCAGATTGCCGCTGAGTTGCCAGTTAAAAACCCGGGCCAGGAGAGACAACTGGCTTTGCTGGAGTCGGCCATTGGCCGACGCTCGTGGGCCGGCGTTCAAAACGCGCTTGTGGTCTATGCAGGCTTCGCCTCGCCCGCTGGCGGATCGGAGGCTACGACGGCCGCAACGCTCATTGGTGGTGGCACCAGCCCAAGCTCAGCGCCTGCGTTAACCACAGGGTTCCTTGAGCAGATCGCCCGGCTGATTGAATACACGCAACCCGCGCTGGGCGATGAGGATGCCCGCTTTAACGAGCAAACCCAGACCATCGTTAGTGCGCTGCGCAAGCCCGAAACCGACGTGCTGTCGGCGAAATCGCTTCTGGCCAATTTCAGCCATCGGGTGTCCTTCATGGCGGAAGATCAGGCCGAGATCAAGGCCAACCTGCTGCGGCTTCTGCACCTGATTTTTCAAAATATCGGTGAGCTCAGTCTTGATGACCGCTGGCTTCAGGGTCAAATTGATGGCTTGATGGCAGCTTCCACGCCACCGTTATCCCTGCGTCGGCTTGACGATCTGGAGCGGCGCCTCAAGGATGTAATTTTCAAGCAAACCGAGGCCAAGGGTCGGGCCATGGAGGCGCAGGAGGAGATGCGCAAGATGCTGCTCACCTTTATTGAGCGGCTTTCACAGATGACCGATTCCACGAGCGCCTTTCAGGCAAAGCTTGAAGACAATGCGCGCCAAATCGAGCAGGCCAAAACGTTGACCGAAATTGCGCCGGTGCTCAAGGACATGGTCGGTGCGACCCGGGGTATGGCTTCCGAGAGCCGAAGCACGCGCGACGAGCTCCAGGCCATGCGAAAGCAAACGGCCTCCACTGACGCCGAAATTGCCAAGCTGCATCAGGAGCTGGACCGCGTGAGCAATCTGGCGCGACACGATCCTCTGACAGGTGCGCTCAACCGTAAAGGACTTGACGAAGCCGTGCAGCGTGAAGTGTCCGCCTTTAAGCGTAAGGAAACCCCTCTGAGCGTTGGCCTGCTGGATATCGACAACTTCAAGCTGCTCAACGACCGACTGGGCCATGCCAGTGGCGATGCAGCGCTGGTCCATTTGGCAGAGGTGGCGCGGCAAAGCATGCGACCACAGGACACACTCGCAAGGTATGGCGGCGAAGAGTTTGTTATTTTGATGCCCGACACGCCGCTGGACAAAGGTATCGAAGCCATGACCCGCCTTCAGCGCGAGCTCACCAAGCGCTTTTTTCTGGCTGGCACGGAGAAGGTGCTGATTACCTTTAGTGCGGGTGTGGCACAGGTGGCACCAGACGAGCCAGGAGATGATGCCATCAAGCGCGCCGACCAGGCTATGTATCTGGCCAAACGTGCCGGAAAGAATCGCGTGCTGGGCAGTTGAGACAGACAGCGTAGACTCGCGACCATGACCTGGCTTGTTTTTGGTCTCATCATTTTTCTGGGTGTGCATTCCGTGCGCATCGTGGCCGAAGGCTGGCGCACCCGGGCCATTCAGCAGATCGGCCTTCTGGCATACAAGGCTGCGTATTCTGTGTTGTCAGCGCTCGGTCTGGCATTGATCATTTGGGGCTTTGGCTCCGCACGTGAAATGCCGGTAATGCTGTGGTTGCCGCCCGTTGCCATGCGTATTCCGGCGGCGGTGTTGACGCTCACCGCGTTTGTTTTGCTGGCTGCCGCCTATGTACCCGGCAATTTCATCAAGGCGCGCGTTCACCATCCGATGGCGGCGGCGGTAAAGGTGTGGGCATTTGCGCACCTGATCAGCACGGGCAGTATGGCCCACGTGGTCTTGTTTGGATCCTTTATGGTCTGGGCGGTGCTGGACTATCGTGCAGCGCGCCGCCGCGACCGCGTGCTGGGCACGCAATATGCGCCTGCCACGGCGTTGGGCAACGTGACCACGCTTATGGTTGGGGGCATTGTCTGGGCCGTTGTCGCCTTTGCCTTACATGGGCTGCTGATCGGTATCAAGCCGGTGGTTTAAGCTGGAGGCGATGTCAGCGTTCAAGCACCCACTGAATGATGAACTTGGCTGCAAAGCCAACCATGCCGAACGCCAAGCCCAAAAAAATCACAAACGTGCCAAATTTGCCCGCCTTGGATTCCCAGGCCAGGTGGCCAATGATGAACAGCATGTAGAGCATGAAGCCGCCCACGCCAAAAGATAGGCCAAAGGCGGCAATCTGTTCTTCCGAGAAGCCGAACATCAGCGCTTGCCCGACTCACGTTGAGTGCCCGAAGCCTGAAGCTCGCGAGGTGGCAGGGTTGATACGTCCACGAGATTGCGGTAGGCGTGCCAGCTTGCATGGCCCAGAACAGGAATCACAACGACCAGACCCAACACGGTGATCAGGCCAAGCAGGGTCAGCATCATGATGAGGGCTGCCCACACGGCCATCGTCACCGGGTTGGCCAACACGGCCTGCCAGCTGGTAAACACCGCCTGCCAGAGTGTGACGCGCCGGTCCAGCAGCAGTGGCATGGCGATCACGCTAGACGCGAACATGGGCGCCGCCAGCAGGCCGCCCAGCGCAAGCCAGAGTTCAAATAGCCAACCGCTACGTGCCAGCACCACGTGGCGAACAAAATCAAGCGGCGTCAGAATCGGCGCGGGTGCGAGCAAGGTGATGAGTGCTGCCGATGTAATGACCCAACCAGTGGCCGCCAGCGCCAGCAAGGCACCAAACTGGACCATGCACCAGTAATCGTTACCCCACTTGCTGAAGTGGCTGCCCTGCCAGTTGAGCCAGGCTTTGACGACGACACCAGAGTCGGCCTTTTCGCCACGTTCAAGCGCCTGGCTCAGCGCATACAGACTTGTGGCCAGAACCGGCGCGACCACGAGAAAGCCGGACAGCGCGCCAGCGAGTAGCCAGAAGCGGCTGTAGGCGATGGTGGCAATGCCTACACCGCCAATGGCCAGCGCCAGACCATGTGCAACACTGGTCCAGCCTGCCTGTACCATGTCTGACCAGCCAGCGCGCAGCCACGTCAGCGGCTGGATCGGATTGATTGAGCGCACGATGGAAGGAGAGCTGAGCATAATGTCATTTTGCACTCAAAAATTACCACCATGCCCCGTCCCATTCTTGACGAAACGCACATTCACGCTGCCATTCGCGACAAGGTCGCGTCGCACAACAAGGGTATCGTCAAAGAGGTGCAGGATGCCATCGCAGCGCACCCGGTTGTGGTGGTGGGCATGCGGCAAAACCCCGCACCGAGGAGAGCGCGGTCCTTGCTGGATGCGGCCAAGGTGCCGCACCATTACCTTGAGTACGGTAGCTATTTCAACACCTGGCGCAAGCGCAATGCGTTGAAGATGTGGACCGGTTGGCCCACATTTCCCATGGTGTTCGTCAAAGGCTCACTGGTAGGTGGAGCCGATGATCTTGAGAAGCTTCTGACCAGCGGCGAGCTGGGCAAGTTGCTGGCCTGAGCGGCGCGGTTAGCGCGCGAGACTTTTAGTTCGCCGGAGCGGCCGGAGCCGCTTTGCGGTCGCCATGATGCCAGCCGCGCATGCCATGTCTGCCACCACGTTTCATGGCTTGAGCATCAAAGGTTTTCTGTTGCTCTGGCGTCAGCGTGGCATAGAAGGTTTTGGTGGCATCGGCACGCTTGTCCATCTCGGCCGTATGCGTGGCCCGCATGGCTTTCATTTTGTCAATGCGCTCGGGCGTTGTGAGCTTCGCCATGGCGTCGTGGTCCGGCATCATGGCAGCCATTGCGCCAGTTGGTTTCATGGTACCCGCAAATGTGGACCATGAACCTTCCTGGGCTGGCGTCAACTTGAGAGCGGCCTTGAGACCGTCCATGCGTTTGGCCATCATCTGTTCCATTTTGGCAGGGTCTCGGTGCCCGTCACCACCGTGCCCAAACCCCTGGGCTGTGGCAGCGAATCCGGCTGTGGCCAAGAGGCCAGTGATCAATGCAGTTTTGAACGTCAATTTCATGGTGCTTCCTTCTTTCAGTTAATACCCCTGAGGACACAACTTCGTGGTCAGGTTGAAAGCGAGTTTGCGTTCTGCATGTATCTGCCAGATGGCTGTTTGATAAGAGTTTGTAAAGATCAGATCAGGTCTTGCTCTTCATCGGACATGTGCTCAGCCCCAGCAACCGGTATGCGGGGCACCAGCCGACGAGGCCAGTAACCAGCGGCACGACGCCAATCCATCCCCACACACCGATGTTGCCGGTAAGCGTGAGGCCGATCAGAGCCAAGCCTGCGAGGATGCGCACGATGCGGTCAATACTGCCTTCATTGCTTGTCATGGTTTTCTCCTTGGTTAAATGTGACTAACACGTTAATTTGATACTGATTTGCGGCAGACATATGTGACTTGGGTCACATAAGCCGCAACGGGTGTCAGTGTGAAGAGCGGGTACCAATTCGGTGGTTCATACATGTTTTAGGCCGCTAGCCCCCGTCAATTTTGAGCAAGCAGATATAAAATAGATAGCA
Source organism: Comamonadaceae bacterium (assembly GCA_024642025.1). GTDB lineage: Bacteria > Pseudomonadota > Gammaproteobacteria > Burkholderiales > Burkholderiaceae_C > Egaibacter. The sequence continues at coordinate 21,108 of JAHEBY010000001.1, forward strand.
GTTGTGGCGAATACATCAGCTTTGCAATGCCGCTGCCAGTGAGCGCAGCGCAGCGCCGTTGGCAATGTGAATCTGCTCACGCCCGAGGGTGACCCAACCCTCGTTTTCAAAGCGGCGCAACAATCGGGTGACGATCTCGCGTACCGTGCCCAGTTCATCGGCGAGCGTCTGGTGTGTCACTGTGAGCTGTGGACCGTGGCCCAGCAAGGCCGCTGCGAGCCGCTGGTCCAGCTTGTGAAACGCCACAGCGTCGATCAGGCTCGTGAGGTCGGCCATACGCTCGGCGAACAACGCAAGCACCTCGGTTCGAAACGGGGTTGATTCCAGCCACATGCTGAAAACTTCTGGCGGAATCAGCAACAGCGACGTCGGCTTGGTGGTGACGCCTTGCGCTGACAGGGGCACTTTGCGAAACAGGCTGGCACTGGAGACCAGACACAGCTCGCCCGGAACCACGCGATACAGCTCCAGCGAGCGTCCGTCGCCCGAGTTGCGCGAGACTTTGATTTCACCTTCGAGCACCAGCGGAAAACCCCGGCAAGGTGCGTTCGCATCAAATAGAACTGCGCCAGCTGGGGCCTCCAGGGGGCCGGCACGGGAGCCCAGATCAGCCAGGGGTGGTGTGACCTGAGCCAGTGAAGGGTACAGGCCAAGGGGGTTTAACATGGAGCCAGTTTAGCGCCAAGCCCCAAAGTTATGGCATCTGTGAAGACCCCCGTCCGGCAGGTGGTGATGCGCTCCAGGCCGCCTGCGACAACGCTTCGGCTAGCGCTTCGCGCTCGGCCCGCGGCATGGGGCGCAGGCTATTGGCAACCCACTGTGCGCGCGGGAGGTTGATCTGGCCCGTGGCATCCCAACTTTGGGCCTCGGCCGACGGATGATGAAGCATGGCGGCCAGCCAGATGGCCTGGGTTGCATCCAGCTCTTGTGCCCGCACACCGAAATACCGGTTGGCGGCCGCATCCGCCCCGCAAATTCCATCGCCCCATGGCGCATGGTCCAGATACAAACGCAGGATGCGCGCCTTGCCGAGGGTTTGCTCCATCTCCACGGCATACAGCAATTCGCGCAGTTTGCGAATCGGTGTGCGCTCGCCGCCGGTGACCAGAAGGCGCGCCAGCTGTTGGGACAAGGTGCTTGCGCCGCGCTCGATGCGCCCCTCGTGTTGATTGCGTTGCAGCGATTCGGTGAGTTCCGAAAGGTCATAGCCTGAATGCTCATAAAACCGCTGGTCTTCGGCGGCAATCACGGCCCGCGCGAGCACGCTGTCTGTGCGCATGCGGCTTCTGCGCAAACCGGCTGCGCAGTTGCTCCTGGCGCTCCTGAATGCTTCGGTGCCAAGGCCGTTTACGGTGAATCCCGCCAGGTGCGGCTTGAAGCTGAACTCTCCCGACGGCAATGTCACGCTGGCTCTCAGTCCAAACGTGCCTTCAATACTGGCAGACTGCCATTCCGGTATGGCCTGGGCAAACAGTTCATAGCCATCGCGAATCGGTGTGTCCGCAAGCTCGAGTTGTACGCGCATGGCGTCAGGCGTCAGGCGGCCACGCCATGGCGCGATCAGCTTGCCCGTCGACAGCTGCCCTTCCAGTTGCGAGCCTTGGCGGCGCACCGTCAGCCCGACCGCGTCGAGCAACAGGGTTTCTGCACCCAGGCTGTGTGCAGGCACCCGGCAGGGTTTGCACTGCATGGCAAGCCACTTCCGCTTGTCGTCCCAATCAACGTGGACCGGCCCGAGTCGGGTTTGTATCGAATACCCGTCAAGCAGCGCGCCAACCCATGGCGTGGTGCCGATCCAGATGAGTGATGGAACACTGGCTTCAATCTCCATTGGCCCAAGATGCAATGTCGTGGCCCAGCCACCGGCTTCAGGTTTCAGCGCCTGACGCACGCCCCACAGCAGCCCGATGGCGCACAAGACGAGCGCAACGGTGGCCATGCCCAGAATTGCGAGCGCCCGATGAATGATTTTCATAACGACTCTGCGGTCGTGATGGCTTGCCAGGGGCCGATTGACGTGCCGGTTATGGAGGCCCAGTACCAGGCAGAGGTGTCGGTGAAGTTCTGGCCAGCCGCATCGGTGATGTGCTCGCACACGCGCAGGTGCTGACCGGCTCGCTCAGCCACAAAGCAGCGCTGCAAACGGTGCTGCCCGACCGTAACCAGCTGCTCATCGTGGATTTGATAGCCAATACCCTTGTAGCAATCTGCCGCGGGGTGCAACATGCGGGTGGGCTGTTGCACGGTGCGCACCACCATGACCCGCTGCCCGTCGGTCAACCGCGCAATCGTGCCGGGGAATCGCCGCGCGAAGCGGCGTTCGACCTCGCCCAAGGCGAGCGGGCGCATTGGTTGACCGTCCCACAAAACGGGCAACTCGGCGCCAGCCTGGGTTGTGATGAGGTTTGCGGGCCTGTTGACGTTTCTGGCCGGGTTTTGAAGTGCTTGGGCAAGCCCCCAGAGGGCACACAGGGGCAGCACAATGGCCCAAAGGGTTTTGTGCATGACGCGGTTCACAAACCGGTTGTCGAACCAGCTCATAGCACACCACCTATGCTGAACTGGGGCGAGGGGCGCGACATCACCCACACAATGCCGCAGCACACAACGGCCAGCATCGCCAGACCCACCCCCTCGTGCGCCCAGGCCGGCACCGTTTGGCCAGACGCGTCAAGTGCAACCAGAATGGTGTTGCGCACCACGTTGCCGGCTAACACCATGGCGCTTGCCAACGGCAGCCGTCGCAAAAACAATCCGTTGGTGAACCCCGCATGGCGACCCCCGGCATGGATGGCCACCACGCAAGCCGTGAAATAGCCGAACCACACCATTTGGACGCCCGAGCAGGGTGCGTCCACAATAATGAGATGGCCATTGACCTGCAGGCTGGTGCCGCTTCGCGTGACCTCATGTTGAACCATCAGCAGCCAGCGACTGAGCTCCGCCGTGAGTACGCGCAGTGGATAGCCGGCGTAGAACTGCAACGATGCCAGCAGAGGTAGCGACAGCACAGACAGGCCAATGACCGGCACTACGTTCACGCGCGTAGGCAGGAAGGCGGTCAGGCCCGCCGCCAGCGCAAGCAAGGCAATCAGCGCAGCGGCCAGATCAGGCAACAGGCTGCGTGCGGCAGTCGCCAGAACGGCACCGCACAGTGCCGTGGCCAGCCAACCCAGGCGTGGTGATGGCCGCAGGGCATACCGATAAGCCCATACCACCGAGCCCAGAGCGGCTAGCGCCAGCAATCCCAGTGGATCGTCCGAGCCGTCGGTCATGCGCCGGGCCATCCACCACCAGGTGGGCCACAACGAAACGGTGAGCAGCAGCAGCCACAGCCATTCGGGCGCCGTATCCACGCGGATGCCGAAATCGACAACGCGAGGCATCTGCAGCAGGCGGGAAGGTCCGTAGCTTTGAAGGTGCTTCATGATCAGGCCGTGTAGCGGTTGACGTTGCGGGTGTGACGGCGTTCGCGGCGCGCCAGCATGGCCAGCATTGACAGCACCACCAGTACAGCGCCCCATGTTGCCGGCTCGGGCGTGCTGGGGACCTCAGCCCCCACGGCAAGGTTGCTCACGCCTTGTGGCAGCGGCGACGGCTGGTTCACGCTGGTGCTGTCTTGCGGCGCCGGGTTGCGCACGACCTGGTCTACAGCAATGAAGCTGGTGTAGTTGGTGAGCAGGCTGTATTTCAGACCCAGATCGGTGATGCGCTTTGCCCAGGCATCGCCACCCTCAAGGGCCTCCTGGTCAGACAGGCTGGCGATGCGGTGACGGGCCCAGAGGTGGCGCAGCGCGGCGTTGCCTGTAGTGGCGGTGGCTTCGGCGTCGATGGGCAGGGTTTGCCGGAACGGGCCGTTGGCATTTTGACCATCCACAATCAGGCTGCCTTTGCCCTCACCGCGCCATTTGCCAAACACGATCACCGGGCGACCGGCCAGTACATCGGGCAACTGGGCGGGCTCGACGTCGTACACGTCCAGACCTTCAAACCGGGCCTTCACGCTGGTCAGTACGGGTGAATCGATCATGCGGCGAAAGCGTGCCGCCTGCTCCGCGGCTTCGGACGGCTGCGTGATGATGAATGGCTCGCCCATGCCGGCACGCGCCAGGCCTTCCATCAGATGTCGGTTGACAGATGAGCCAATGCCAAACGAAAACAGATTTGCTGCAGACAGGTTTTTACGCACCAGTTCAAAGGCTTCCCGCTCCACGGTCACATAGCCGTCGGTTACCACGACCACGGTTCGCGATACATCCGTGGCCTTGGGTTCTGCATAAACGCGCTTGAGGGCCGGAATCAGTTCGGTGCTGCCGCCACCACCCATCCGGTCTATGGTGCGAATGGCCAGGTCAATATTGGCACGGGTCGCTGGCACCGACTGGGGGTTTAGCAGCCGGTTGCTGCCCGAGAACAGCAACACGTTAAAGGTGTCGCTGGGGCGCAGGTTGCCGATCAGTTCGCGAAGCAGGGTCTTCGCCGTGTCCAGCGGAAAGCCGTGCATGGATCCGGATATGTCGACGACAAATATGTAGTCTCGTGGAGAAATGGCTGTTGCTGAAGGAGCTTTGGGCGGTTCCACCATCGCCAGAAAGAAGTTCTCGTCGGTGCCTTTGTACAGCAGCACGCCCGACTCGATGGCATCGCCCGCCAATCGGTAGTTCAGAATGAAGTCACGGTTGTTGACGGGCACCACGGTGCTTTTCAGGCTCACCAAAGAGGTGCCGCCCGTCTGCAGCTCGGTGTTGATGTCATGCGTGTTCGAGTGGATTTCTTTCACCCCGATCGGCGTGGCCAGAGCCACGCGAATGTCGAACGCCGCTGGCGACGCGGTGCCCTGTGGCAGGATGGGCTGGCTGACCCACGTTGAGCGCGCCTGTGACGATTGCGGGCTGTTGTAGCGTGGCCCCACCACAGTGGGAAAGACAAACTGGTAGTTGCCGTCCGTCGGAACCAGCAGCTCGGTGTAGCGCAGCTCTACTTTCACGTCGTCACCGGGCAGGATGTTGGCGACGTTCATCTGAAACACGTTGGGCAAATGCTGCTCCAGAAGGGCGGCGGTCTTGCCTTCCTTTTTTGCCGTGTCGTATTCGATGCGCGCCTGCTGCTTTTCCCTGATCTTCGCGGTGATCAGCCGGTCACCCAGGCGCACGCTCATGCCGTGCACAGCCGCCTGTGTGGAGCCGGGGAACACGTATTTCGCTTCAATGGCGCGCTGGCCTTCGTTCTTGTAACGCTGTGTGACGGTCACGTCTGCAATCACCCCCGAGATGCGCACGTCAACCTGTGTGGACTTCAGCGGCAGCTGGTCTACCGTGGGGTCGTCGCTCTTGATGAAAAAGTAGGGGCTCTCAGTTTTCAGGCGTGGTGCGTCGCGGTCTTGCGCGTGAGCCGATTCGGCCACCAATGCCACGAAACAAAGTGTGGCCATTCCGGCGGTGGCCAGCCATAGCCAGCGGGCAGTAAGGTGAGCAGGGAACATGATGCTTTCTCCAGAACAAGCGTGCGACGTTGCACGGTGTCTGTAGCATCGGCGGCGGAAGCGAAGCCAGTTTGAAGTGGCTGTGCGCTGTTGCGCCTTTTGGAAGGGTAATGGGGAGCCTGGGGGAAGGCTGTGTGAAGTCTGAGTGAAGTCACGTCAGTTTGCTTTTGCGCGGCAGCGACAGCGTGGCCACCACGCCAGGCCCATGGCCCTCAGGCTGGTTGGCGAGGCTGATGCGCCCTCGGTGCAGTTTGGCAATTTCCCTGACGAAAGACAGGCCCAGTCCGGTGCTCTTTTTTCTGGAGTGTGGTCGGGCGAGGGAGTAAAATTTTTCGAACACCTTGTCCTGCGCATAGTCTGGAATGCCCGGACCCTGGTCGAGCACCACAATGTCGGCAGTCCCGTTTCCAACCCGCACGGTCAGCTTGACCACGCCGCCTTCGGGCGAGAAATCCAGCGCATTGTCCAGCAGGTTGCTCACAGCGCGTCGTATCAGGAACGGATCGCCCTCCACCACTGCGCCCTCGGGCACATCGAGCTCAATGCGCACCTGCCGCAGTGTGGCCTGGCTTTGTGCCGCGCTTGCCAACTCGGCAAGCATGGTCTTTAGCGCAACGGGCTCCATGTGATCCAGCACCCGGCGGCTCTCCAGCGCGGTGAGCTCCATCATGCGGTCCACCATTTCCTGAATGCGCTGGGTTTCCCGCTGGATGTTGGCCAGAAACCGCTCGCGCTCGACCTGAGGCATGTCGGCCTCCTGCAGCAGTTCGGCTGCACCGCGTATGGCCGACAGCGGGCTTTTCACCTCGTGTGTGAGTGTCTGCACATAGTCGGCTACGTAGTTGCGGCCCGCCAATGCGTCGCGCATTTCGTCGTAAGCGGCCCTGAATAGTGCCAGCGCGTGGCGTACCAGGCGCATTGGATTGAAGCCGCGCTGGGCCCGGACAAACCGCGCATAGTCGGTGATCAGACCAAATGGCCGCACCAGCCAGGCCGACACGATCACGGCCAGCAGCAACACCGACACCACCGACACCACGCCCACGTAAAGCGTTTTTTCACGTGCTGCTGCAACAAACTGGCCAAAGCTCTGCACCGGTTTGCCCAGAGTGACCACGCCAATAATTTCACCGTTGCCGCCGTTCGTCCATCGTACGGGTGCGCCCACATACATGACAGACGTGGTGCCGTCACCCAGCACGTCGGCAGATGTGCGGGCACCGTATTCGCCATCCAGCGTCATGCGGACGTCTCGCCATCCAGAGAAGTCTTCTCCCGTTCCCTGACCCGTGGAGTCAAACAGCACGCGCCCGTTGCGGTCTGTCACATAGGCGCGGAGCTCGATTCGGGTTTTGGTGAGGCTGAAAATTTGCGCTTTGAACTCGCGCGCATACAGCGACTTGAACAGCGGTTCAAGCCGGGCAGTGTCGATGGCACCATCGCGCACGTCCTGCTCGATCAGCGTGGCCATCAAGTGTGAGGTTTCGACCAGCGATTCTTCGGCTGACTCTCGATAGCGCGGGTCCAGGTCTGACACCACGCGATACAGCGTGAAGCCGATGCCCGCTGCGTAAATCAGCAAAATGCCGAAAAAGATGCGGCTGCGCTTGCTCAAGTTGGTCTCGATGCCGGCCAGTCTTCGGTAAGCGCGTAGCCGGTGCCGCGCAGGGTGCGAATGGCGTCTGCGTCCGGCGCGATGGCCTTCAACTTGGCTCGCAGGGTCTTGATGTGGGCATCTACCGTGCGGTCAAAACTGTCGCTGTCGTCATCCCAGACTTTGGCCAGCAACTCCTCGCGGCTGAAAACCCGCCCCGGGCGCTGAACCAGCAAGCGCAACACGCCATATTCATAGCGCGAGAGTTCCAGCAGCTGGTTGTAAAAGCGGATTTGGTGGCGTTCCTCGTCCAGTGCGAACGGTAAAGTAGGTGTGCCGCGCGATGGGGCGGCGGGTGCGGCCAGACCGTTCCCAGGCGCGGCGCGAGCGCTGCGGCGAAGGATGCTGCGCACGCGGGCCACAAATTCACGGGGCGAAAAGGGCTTGGCAATGTAATCGTCTGCGCCCAGCTCAAGCCCCACCACGCGGTCAATTTCGTCACTGCGCGCGGTCAGAAAAAGCATGGGAACGTGCGCGCCACCCGGCAGCGCCTGAAGCCGCTTGAAGAGCTCGAATCCATTCAGGTCAGGCAGCCCAACGTCCAACACCGCCAGCGCTGGCGGTTGAGCCGAAAACTCGCGAATCGCATCGTCTGCCGTGCTGCACCACACGGGCGCAAAGCCGTCGGTAGACAGCACGTATTGCAGCGTGTCTGCAATGCCCGACTCGTCTTCAACCAGGAGGATGCGCGGCTTTTGAACCATGGGCGCTATGGTAACTGCGGCCCCGGCCGGG